>CAZEMW010000599.1:0-2950 GCA_964513105.1 uncultured Fibrobacterota bacterium | reverse complement strand
ACCAAATCAAGCCGGAGCAGCGTTCGACAATGATTCACCCGCCGTCCCCGAAACCGCCCCGCCGTAATCGCCGTTTCGCGCCCGACTACTTCAGAACCATCAGGTTCTCACGCACCGTTTCCCCCGAGGATGTCCGAAGTTCCAGAACGCACGCTCGCGAGCCGACTCTCTCCGGATTCAATTGAACCGTGTGAGTACCGGCTTCCGCATGCCCTGAAAACAAAGTGGTCAACAGGCGTCCGGTGACATCATACATCCGAACAGATACTCGTCCGGCTTTCCGTACAGAGAATGCGGCCCCGGGGGTCGAGCCGCCGGAAACAACAGTGAGCTTCGGACGTGCGCTCCCAGCCGAATGTTGTGTTTCATTCCGCACCGACACGTCGACATCGAGCGGAAAATTGATCAAGGCATAGACGGGATCATGTTTGATAAGCTCTTCGGCACTATTCTCATCCGTCACCCCGGTCATTTCCATCCACTTTGGTTTGAGTATAACACGAAGAGAGTCGGGTGCTAATCCGAAAGCATGAGCGAGCATCGCCGGGTTGGGTTTATCATTGTAAGAGACGCTAACCATCGGCACATTGCCGCTTTCGAACATTGCCACAATATTCTGTACTACGTCACCATGAGGGTTGGCCGGAATGTTAAACATGTTCTGGACGGCCGTCCCGAATTTTGCAGCCGGGTTGTCGCTTTCATTGCGAGGAATGGTTGTGCCGTCCAGTCCACGGGGAAACGAGACCCCCTTGTCTTGCAGTATCGCAAAATATTCGGAAAGCGATCCTACGCCCCGAAAGAGCAGTGACGCAAAAAAGGGATTACCGCCGGTCATTGGTTCGACTGATGCCGCATACTCTTCTCGACGAAGCTTTTCGTAATCGAGATAGTCCAGATTAACCTCGCGTCGGCCATATCCCGCATATCCGGGTTCAACCAGTCGCGGCGCGTACTGCTGTTCTCCCCACGGTTGAAAATGGAAGTTCGGGACGGCCAGCAATACGGAATACATCCCTTGCTCCAGGTACATGAAATCTCCGGGTCGACGAAGAACGCCATTTATGTACATTTTTGATTCCAGGCGCGACGAGTTTTTCACCAGATACAGATTGTCCTGAAACTCAACCCAGCGCGGCTCCGGATTTTCAACAACCGCATACAAATACACCGTAGTGTAACTTCCTCGGTTCGTCAATTTTGCCAGATCGATGCTTTCGAATGCATGGCCGTACGTGGTGACGATCGAAACCGGCTCGTCGGGAAGAACGCGCCAGGTTGTCTGTGTATCTCCGTGCTGGACAGTCTCACCCGGAGCGGGTCGATATAGAGGATCACCACCAAACGGTTCAAGTGTTCGATCTTTTTCAACAGTTAACCCGGTTGCACAAATGTACTCCGGAAGTGGGATCATCCCCTCGAGTCCGGGTTCCTTGGCCATATTTATCGGGTCGGCGTCACGAAAAGAGAGTACCGTTTTCTCCATGCCCTCCGGAACGGTCAGGTCGGGATTCGGCTGAATGGTGGGGGCGCGTAAGCCGTCACCGTACCAGGGGAATAGTGGCACGTCGGGAGAATCGGAGCCGTACAGCGCCATTCCGGCGAAACCAATTCCGGAGTACCACCCGACCGCATAGCCGTCAATGTCCCACGTGAAGTTCGTTCCAATCCAGTCACTGTGAAAATTGAGGATCGTCTTTGCAGTGTTTACCAGGTACCAGGCCACTCTGTGGCGAAATTCGGGACTCCAACCGTCGTAGCAGACATCGTAGGTCGTCGCAACCTGTTCCAGTCGGCGCGTCCAGGCGACCTGACCGTGTTCGTCTTCACCGTTCGAGAAATCTTTCATATGAAACTTGACCAGTTTCGATGCCGACTCAGCATATTCGGCGGCCTTTGCTTCGTCCCCATCGTATTTCGCCAACTGGTAAAGCATGCCATGACCGACCGGTCCCCACCCCGGCATGTATTCCAGACATTTCTGCCCAAACGGGGTTTCAGATTTGGCTTTCAGAAGCGGAAGATCACTCTTGCGAAACAGTATTCGCGGATGTTCGTTTCTTCCGGGAGGAGAAAAATCCGATTCAGGAGTAGAGCGTACATTAATTGTTCCGACAGCAGTACCAGTCGGAGGACTCGGGGCGTTTTTCCCGCATACACTCAAGGAACACAAATGGGCTTCAGTCTTTTTGGGCATCCACCAGAACGTATACGTCTCACCGTAATAGATGCCCTCGTAGGTTCCGCTCAGCGTCCCATCTTCATTTCTGGTACAGGAAATATTGAATGTCGCCCGACCACCGTTGGTAAATTTATCGGTCGGCATGAAATACGATATTTTCAAAGAAACTTCAGATTCGGATATCGATGAGGATTCCACATGCCCCCAGAGAATTCTCTTGTTCTCCAAAGTGCGACCGCCCACGGGATACCAGGTATCGCCAACCCTGGTCAAATTGACAAAAGCGGGAAAGCCGATCTCGGCATAGCCACCCGTGCGTCCTGCATTTTCCAGTTCGAGAGAAATTGCAGTCACTGTCTCCGCGTATGAAATACCACTTCCAAAAAACGTCGCCAGAAGCAGGCACTTGAGCAAAGTTCGGTTTCCCGGGATAGCCGACATAGGACATACCTCAAAATTTGATTGTGGAACCGTACGGCAGAGCCGTCACGGCCGATCGAGACATCTTCAGCATATTGATTACACAGCCGCAAGTCGAGTAATTGCCTGAACGGTGGGTAAACTCAATATAAGGAGGCACGCGAGAACTGTCGCGAGGTGTTCGAATGTTTGTCTTACTTAATTATCATAGCTACCACAAACATCGATCCATGCTCGGACTGCAGGTAGGAGAACGGTATGGAAATACCGAATCATCCGAGCCCACGGACTTAACTAGTAGAGCGTTTCCGAAGTAACGTTACTGAATCGGTGAGCGATCAGTGGGGC
>CAZEMW010000598.1:0-2951 GCA_964513105.1 uncultured Fibrobacterota bacterium | reverse complement strand
TCCAAGGTAGACATACGATCCCTGGATTATTTGACACGAAACATGATCAATACCGCCGGCACTCACAGCCCCAGACCATTCCGCCCAGGTTCCGACGAATGTCTCATCGATGTACATTCTACATTTGTCCGAATTCGGATCTCTCCACTCCCACGTATCGCCATAATCCTCTGAAAAAACTGCGCCCCACGGATCGCTGCTGAACGCTTGAACCACACTGTCATGGACAGGAAGGTGAGGAAGCTCGGGGTTGGCGGCGAATATGCTGAGCAGAAGCCAGGTTTGGCCTAGATCCTGAGAGCGATAGAGTCTGTCGGCTGAGACAAAGAGGTATTCATCATCGGCTCCCAGAGCCCGAACATGTTGTACATCTGAAGGGAGGTCCATTTTTTCCCATTCAGTAGCACCGTCTACCCGGCGGTACAATCCATCTTTTCCCCCCACAAATAACGCATCTCGCGAGCGAACCATTGACTTCGGTTCCATCAGTTCACTCGGACCGGAGTCTTCCCAGTTAATGCCAAAGTCATACGATACGAATACGGCATCGTGCATGACACAATAAGCCGTATCATGATCCCCAAAGGCGTACTTCACGATCCCCGGGAGCCGGGCAATTCGCTCCCATGTGCTACTCCCGACACCTTGTCGATGCACCCTTCCACGATATCAGACAAACCCGTGCTTCACCATACTTGGATTCGGGATGATCCGGCACCGCCAATAGACTGGTATCGTGAGGAATATCATAGAGATTGGCTTGCAAGCGAAGAGGAAGTGCGGTTTTGACAGTCGTAAACATCGGGGTACTTTTTTCACCCAAATCTCCATGATTCACCAAAGTGACCATGTTCCACCACAATAACAGACGTGGATTTGAGCATTTATTCAGGACCGCAACGAAGTCATCCGGTTTTTGATGAAGCGAATCGGTTATAAGAGTATCTACGGAAAGCCGAGCATTCACCGTCACGAGTGCCGGAAGAACATCGTGGTCTCCGGACATTGTAAGGGGATTGTTCTGAGAGCAGCCGAATAGACCGAGAGCCAAGAAAATGGTAACCCGGCACAATCCGACAATGATCCGATTTCGACGGCTGAAAAACGACACGATTTCCTCCGTAGGGATGAAAATAGAAAATAATTCCAAATCACGATAGTGTAGGATGCAGTCTGTAAGAGATATGTGAACTTTTTTTGTTACTTCGACCGAAAAGTGCTGGTGTTGAAGGGAAAAGCGCTTCGACTGTGGCATTCGTTTGCTCCGCTCAGATCCGGACGGTTTCCGAGCCGCTTCCGGTGCCCACCGACTAATATTGACGTATACAAATGAGTAGGTTAAGAAGTAATCCGGGGCTATGACGAGCATGACAATCGCCTCCTCTCTTTACTCAACGTATGCCCCGAATCTATTTTCCCCTACCATGCGTCCTGCAACTCTTCATATCATGGCGACCCTTTGCCTCTTTGCCTCCTTCGAAAGCCCCACGCATTCCGAGGACGTTCCTTTGTATGGCCTTGATACAAACCTCGATACGCTTTCAATAGAATCCGCATACGAGTACACAGAAAAGCAGAATCCGGCCATAGCCGCCGCATGGGCGAGCGTACGAGCAGCGGAGGGTATTGAGCTGCAGAACCGCTCCCGCCTCTTCCCGCATGCGTATTTCGAGTACCGGGGCGGATTTGAGGGTACGGAAGACGACGCCGGCGTGGGCGAAGACATGCAACACGCCGAAGCACAGCAGTTGGATTTCCGAGTTCGTCAGCGTATCGCGGAATTCGGCAAAACGACTGATGCCGAATGGGAACGCCGACGTGCGCAGCGTACCGCCGTCTACGAGTACGAAAACGTCCTCATGGATCAGTGGTCGATGCTCTGGAGAACCTACTTTGCAATCAGAATCACGAGACAACAATTGACCGAACATGACTCATTGCTCAAGGTGTATTCGGAACGGCTGAAAAGCGAACGTGAGCGTCTCGATAAGGGCGTCGCTCGTCGCACAACCGTGCTCACCGCACGGCTGAACCGGCTCGAAGAACGCGAGCGCATACTTCAGCTTCAGGCGCGGGAGCTTGAACTGGTGGCCAATCTCAAGGAAGTGCTGGGTGCCCGACGACTATCGCGAACCGTGGTTCTCACCAGCAGTCGTCGGCTATTCACCTTGAGTGAAGACTCCTGTGTCGCCGCGGCGGTGCACCGAAGTCCAAGCCTCGCCGATCTGGAAGAAGAAGCAAGAAACGCAAAGAAGCGTCTGGATCAGTGGCTTTGGGAATTCATGCCCGATATGGCGGTCTCGGCCGGTGTTCAACGCGGCCCACAGTCGGCAGGCGTTGAAATCGGCCGAGGAGGTAGTGGTACCTCGAATCGACGGTATGCGGCCGACCTGGTCGGGGGCTACCGGCTGATTGATCCGGACGATACCCTTTACCATACCGATGAGTCACTCTTTGCGTACCGAGATAAGGATCTGCGGTACACCGCCGGTATTGTGGTGCAGTTTCCGGTATTTCAGGGGGCCCGAAGAAAGGGTACCAGATCGGAGTTTGCCTCCCGCTACGACGAAGCGCGTTCGGAGTATCTGACGGCCGTGGCGAGACTCGAAGAAGACGTGCGAAGCGCGTTTTATCGGTTCGAACTGGCTCGGCGCAAACTGGAGATACAACAGGAACGCGTAGAAATAGATCGAGAACGCTACGATCTGGCTCAGATACAATACGAACTGAACCGAATTACCGAAGACGGTCTCGATGCATTCAGGGAAAAACTATTTCGATCGCAGGATGCGTTTTTCAGTCAACAGTTCACAGTGCTGGAAAGAGAAAACATCCTCCGACGACTGATTCGCACCTATTGATTAGGCAGCGTTTGTCCGAAAACTACCCGGTCATCGAGTCCCGAATTATCTTCGGGAAGATGAACCGGTGAATTGGCCCCTGAAAATGGC
>CAZEMW010000597.1:0-2952 GCA_964513105.1 uncultured Fibrobacterota bacterium | reverse complement strand
GCGGAATAGTACTGTCGATGCAAGCCTTGTGGCCTGCCCATACTGTATTCCTTATCAGCCAGAACGCCTCCGGCTGTGTCTAGAACAATGAATTCGCCGTGACGTTTTCCATCTGCATATGCCTTCCTGCTCGCAATTTGACCATTTTCATGCCAATAAAAACATTCACCGTCTGGAATGCCATTTCTCAATATAATTTTGGTTCTTTTCTTTCCATTTTCATGGCACAAGTATTGGGCGACAAGGGTGTCGTCGCCAACGTATGAGGTATCGAACTTGCCACACGGAAAATCATCCGCCCCAACTATAAGTGCAAAGAAGAGAAACATGTTTAGTTTACGCATTATCAAACTCCATAGGTATGCTCAATTGCTGCAGATTTCAGAATAAGCAGAAGACTTCGCAAATATATGTCAGCTGAATCTGGACCAGCCTTGTTACGCCCCTCGTGCCAACCTCCGAATCGAAGTAGCTTCTTAATCCCCGCCTGAAGCGCTTTCCCCTGCCACTCGCCATACGCATCCGCCTGGGCCCGTTCAGGCCTCGCAAGGCCTTTCATCTCCTCTGTCTCTTTGCCGATCACCCGAAGTATTGATTTGAGTGTATGCTCTCCCGCCGGTTGAAGAATAGCTAGAATGGCATCATGGTCGCCCTCTTCCGGAATCTCCATAATACCAAGTATAATGAATCCCCGACTCTCAGCCGGCGCGTATTTGACCTCCTCGGCCAGTGCACCCCGGCCAAGCCGCTCGACCATCTGTTCTTTGACATCGATACCGCGTTCACGACCGTAGGTGAAGGTCTTGAGAACAAGCTCCTTTCCCCAGCCCATGGCATCGCTTACCGCTTCATTCACTTCAGTGAGTACCGCCACCGATTTGCGGGTAAGCACCTGAAAAGAATCACCGACAAACTCTGCAATATAGTGCGAGTCGACACTGTATAAAAGATAACTCAGGAACTTGTACCCTTCGGTGAGCCCCAGCGCGATCTCGGTTTGCATTTTTCCGCCAAGGCCAAGAACCGCCCCGGCGCCAAGGCGGATGCAGAACTCACCGTCGGTCAGCCCGGCCTGCGCGATTATCTGAATCGCCGCCCCGGCACTTCCCTCAATGCATCCTTTTACTTCTCCAAGGGCCACGAATTTCGGTGTGTCATGCCCTTTCCACTCAACCGTGCAGGCAAGCGATCCGCCCGCCGTCGCGGTTGCACCGGCCGAGAGCTCACCGCCGGCGTTCGCATCCATGTGGCGCCCGCCCGTTTTCTTCGTTGAACCAACCTCCCGGTCGTGTTTCGCCGGTCCGTCTTTTTCAGTAAAATCGATCCGGGGCAACCCGATAATCGCCGACGCATTCACCCCGACAAATCCATACCCGTTCAGCGCCACCTTGAAAAGCATGTGACATGTACGGCCGTCATGAATGAACTGCTCCAGCTTCTCGTTCTCGAAAAGCTCGAGAATGTTGTACCCGCTCTTGTTTGGAAAGCTGTACGATCCGTCCGCGGTGCCTTCGACCAGCGAAAAGCTCACATGCCCCTGTCCACCAATCGAAAATTTCGGCTTTCCCTTGAGAAGCGAGGTCACATCGGAACTGATACTCGCCCCTGCCGCAAACCGAAGCAGTTGGGCTTCGGCAGACGCGCTGAAGTAATTGTTGTCGGCGAGTACATCTTTGTTGCCGTCTTTGTCACGCGCCGTAAATGTCCAGACGCCGTCCCCGCCGGCTTCTTTCTTCCAGAAATTCGCTTTGACGGTATTCAACGGATTCGCCTTGTTCGGTTCCTTTTTGCTGTCGGGGGCCATGAACTCGGCAAGTTCCCGTTTCTCGTACTCTCGGGATCGTTTCAGTGCCCGAACACCCTTCTTGCTTTTTATTCTGTCGCGGAGCCGATCTTTTCGAGCATACACGATTGGCTTACCCCAGCGTTCATTCTTATCGAGACGGCAGAGAAGGAGTTCATCAAAGGTGTCCTTTGCGGTCATTTGTGTTTTTCCGCCAAGAACCGTTTCCAGTTTTTCCTCGGCTTCCTGAGCCTTTTTGCACGACTCTTCAAAGTCCCCGGCAGCCCACGCAGACTGAATCAGGGAAGCGAGTTCTTCGGTGGTATCGGCCTCTTCCTGTATAAAATCTACCGCCGTTGCATCGATCTCAATGTATTCATCGCTCGACGGCGAGTAAAAGATCAACTCGGTGTTTCGGGGTGGTACCTTGCCGTTTTTCTCCTTGACCTTTTGAACCATTTCACGCGTGGGGAGATCATACGTCCCCTTCTGGTGTCCGGTGAGTTTTTCCTCGAATGTTGTCGGTGCACCATTCACCACGAATGTTCCGTCGGCCGCGCACTCCTGGAACAGTTCTATTCCATATTTCATTTTGTCACCAAACCAGCCGTCCAGATCGCCGGCGTATGCATCAAGCCCGGAAAGATCTTTCTGGGCATTCATCACCGGGTACTCGATATCGTGGTAATCGTCCTGCTTCGCTTCGCGTTGTGCATGCGCATCGGTGCCGTATCCCCGTCCGCTTTTCTTAACTCCTTTACTTACCGCTTCCCGATCGTAATCGTCATAGTACAGAACCGGCAGCGGACGCAGAAATCCTTCACATTCCCAGACTTCTATCTCATGACGTGTTTTCGGGCCCACAATACCGTCAACGGAACTCTGGAAGGTAATGGAAGCCGCTTCCACCAGTTTACCGCCGGATTTGCTCACCCTGAGTTTGCCCTGACTGTCGGTCTGGAAACTCCGTGCCGCCTCATCGGTTTTCGGCCCGAATATCCCGTCGGACGAGCCCGCAGGAAGGTACCGAAACGCTTCCATTTTCTTCTGGAACTCGTAAACCGGTGTTCCTTCAAGATAGCCCTCCCCGCCTTTGGGGTAAGAATCCGGATAGTTTTCGACCCCGGTGTCGTCGTACATGCCTTTTTTGAGAAGCGGGGGTTCACCCG
>CAZEMW010000596.1:0-2956 GCA_964513105.1 uncultured Fibrobacterota bacterium | reverse complement strand
CCGCTATTGTGTGGATTCGTTCTCCCTTGGAATTAAGATATATGGCTACACCGCTACTGTATCCCTGAACGCGCCACCCGATAGTTGCATCCTGGCTCAAGAAGAGAGTATCCCCCTCCTTCGGGCTGAGCAATTCAAGGGAGAGAGTATTCCGGAACTTGAATGGAGCACTCTCTCCGACCACCGGCTCGGCAAGAATCCCCCAGATGCGAATGCGGTAGGTAGATCTCGGATTATAGTCTCCGTTCGGTATCCATGAGTATTCGCCGTCATTCGAGGTAGATTGAGTGAGCGTGCCGTGATAGATATCATCTCTCAGGACCTCAATTCTGACACGATCTCCGACCGTACCCGTCGAGTTCCACCGGACGGTGAACGGTTCACCGACCATAAGCGTGTCATTGGCGCTCGGCTGAGAAACCGTGATTTCCCGATTCTTCTCGATACCGAACGTGCTGCTATAGCCGAACACCAGACGATCCGAAGATCTCATGACTTTTATTCGATAGTTCCGGCTGGGCCGTAAACCGGACGGTACACCCCAAAGAGCGGCGCCGGATTCCTCGTATGGTGTAAAAGAGAGGCTTTGTTCGTATTCGGTTCCCGCATAGAGTTGGAGAACAATGTCCTCGGTGGGAATGATTTCTTCCGTTTTCCACCGGACCAGAACCGTATCCCCGTAGGCAAAGACACGTCCTTCTTCAGGAAGGGGTACATGAATTGTATCATCCGCGGAGAAACATGTGAAAACGAGCGTCAAAATTGCATAGAACGTTGCGTTGAGTTTCATGGCACCCCCTTTTTGAATGATGACCCGGTCGGGAGCCTGTGGCGACTCCATGCTGTGAAGCACCTTCGAGACCGGTTCGAATGAACTCTCGATCGCTGAGATTGTTGCCACAACTGAAAGGTCTTAGGGAGCTAAATACATTATGTATGTGGGCGGAGGCAAGGTGAGGGGGCTGATTGGCACCGGAAGGTTCTTCAAGCGCCGGCTATCAAATGTCCAATCCGAACCTCTTCGGAAGGGACGTTGAGCGGAGGCCTTAACCCACATTTCGCAGTCGAAAGCCGGCAGTATCCGTAAGATATTGTGCGAGATAGCCTTAAAAAAGCGCAGGGGTATCCGGGGAGATACATTGAGCATTTTTGGAAGTTAGGATCGTGCAATAGCCGCGCAGAATGCCGTGTGTCGGCTGCGAAATCTGGCTAACCTTCGCACCGCGCAGCGCATCGTACTACGGAGCGAAGGAGTGTCGAGGCTTCAGAGCGTTTTCAGAAGAGTGAGACGCTCCTCCATAAAGATCGCCACTTTTCTCACAAGACTGGGCTCGGCATATTGCAGGCTATTTACCATCAACCATAGATACGGGTCTCTGTCGTACCAACGGCGACGATGACTGTCAAGCGGATAATCCATCACGGTATCGTCGATAATCTCCGGAGCCTCTTTCCTTATAATCGTAAGAACATCCTTAACGAGAGGATGTCGTTCCTTACGACTCATTCCTTTGAGGACTTCCAGGCTTCTCGTCAGTACTTCATATTGGTCATACCATCGAGTCATATGGCCGTTCCCTTGTATCGAATTCCAACATTTCAGGACAATGCGCGTGCCGCTACTCCCACATCACTCTCATCGGCGAAGGCGGGAATTACGGCAAGAAGACGGGTTCTTTTCAGGACTTCAAGGATTTTGTCGTTTGGAGATATAATGGCAAGCACCCCGCCGGATGCTTTCAGCAGATTCGCGCACTCGATGAGTACCGAAAGTGTCGTACTATAGAAGAAGGTGTTGTCGGTGAACCGCAGCCCCACCTCCAGAACCCCGCGATCAAGGAGGCGGGACACACGTTTTTTCAGCCAATCCGGTGCGAGTGGTGAATGCGTTCCTATATCTTCAAGGATGTGAAGAATCACATACCCGTTGCAGTTACGTTCCTCGATTTTCATTTCCATAGGCAACGGCCCACTCTCTTAGATTAGAAACTTGAAACGGGAAGCTTCCCGATTGAACTCGGGCCTCGGCATTCGTTTCAGGGGTTTTCGGACAGGCTCTGTCTATAATGGTATCCTGTGCACCTGGAATTGTAAAGCTAAAAGCAGGATGGGTTGAGTACGGATCGACCATACAGGAGAGAGTCTGTCCGCAAGCGGAAAAACGATTCATTTTTCTCAGGATGCGCCCCCTTGGTTCGTTGTTTCGGTCGTTTATGCAACGTTTGAAGCATCGTCCTCTTGAACCCGGGATTCACATTATGCCTTTTTGAGGAGGACCCGGGATACCGTGGCTTGTTGGGGGGCCTTCGGAACGGTTATCCCGGTCGTGTTGAGGCGGTGCCCTGAGATCGAGATATGTCTTTAGCGCCGCCGATATACCGTATGGGGCGTCTGGAAGAAGCTTGTAAGGCGCAATGCTCTGTCTGATCCGAGTCTACCTCACCGTCCCACGTTCCGTGCCGGATGTGATTCTGTTTTTCGTTCTCGGCCGCCTGCTTCATCTTGTAGGCAGCATCGCGGATGATTCCATAGAGCACCCCACAACCGTCGTCTTCCCTCTGCAGATCTCCCTTGTCGGCCAGAAACAGAAGCTTTCTCGCGAGATCCATTGCCCGAAGAATATTGTTGTTGCACGCTCTCACGGGTACAGTCCTTTCACCGTATACCAAACCGGGGAAACGGAGTACATTGGTAGTCTCAAAACTACCGGACTACTGTCGTGATATCACCCACATGCAGCAACCATGCCGGCGGGGAAAGCACTCGCTTCCAGGCAAAACGGGGTAATGGCAGAACCATGAATCGTTCAACAATACACCTGTGTATCGAACCAGAAGCGGCGTTTCACATTGATTGCAGGATTAGCCTTTGAGGAACGGTGATGGAATATCGCGGGGGTGAATGGGCTTCCAGAACTCAGGAAGGGACGGATGAAGGGCGAGTGCTCTTTGACGAT
>CAZEMW010000595.1:0-2956 GCA_964513105.1 uncultured Fibrobacterota bacterium | reverse complement strand
CCTCTATCCACCGTATGCCTCCGTAAACACGGAAGACAGCGCCACACGATATACTGAATTCCAATCAGAGATTCTTCGCAAGAAAATCCTGAAATCATAACGTTCTGAGCGTATATTGTTTATAATTCTTGTGCACTTTGTTTAGCCCTGGACTTGTATGAAAATGTGGAAAAGTATTCTGCTTTGCTCGATAATCCTCCTCGCCGGATCGTCATACGGCCATACCCGATGGTCGTTTCCTCCCCCACGTGAAGGAGAAAAGGTAACGGACAGCGTATGTGACGGCACCCCCGGCTATGAATATGCTACCGAGTTTACCGCCGGAGACACGGTGGAGGTTGTCCTGGACGAGTACAAAAACCACAACAAGGGGTTCTGGAAAGTACATATCTCACATGACGGCGGCATAACCCTTCACGAAATCGACTCGATATCCGATTCCACATCCGGTTTACTTCCGCATCTACTGGTGATACCCGACCAACCGGGTGACTCGGTTATTCTCAAAGTTATTCAATACTCCAAATCAGGATCTCCGGATTATTTCTCCTGCGCCGATGTTCGGATCATTTTAAAGGATGCTACCCCTGTCCTATCTGCGCTGCCTGCGGAACATACCATCGGGGAACAGAAGATTCGGAAGGTCCGACTCACGATCTCACCGGAGGAAAATGCAGGAATTCGAATCCGGCACGGCAAGCGTATCTGGGATATTCGTGGTAGGATAGCCCATTGACACAATGATGCCCCGAGAGCTCCGAGACTAGACATCGGTTCGCCCGAGATCAGGCAGGATCTATAATCTCGGGAGCACCATAACACTCCCGGGGACGACGATCCTCAAGGCATCTCATATTCTGACGAATCTCTTTGATTGTTTCGATGTCAAGATCCTCAACCAGTATTGTCTCTTCATTTGTTGTAGCCTTCTTCAGGAAATTTCCTGTGGGACTAACGATAACGCTTTCTCCGCCGAACGTAAGCTTCTCGTCTGTTCCGCACCTGTTTGACAGTACCAGAGAGCACTGGTTTTCGATAGCCCGAGCCCGGCACAGCGCAAGGCATTGTTCCATTCGCTCGGCAGGCCATGCCGCGGATACAATGAGAAGATCCGCCCCGTGCGTCACCAGCGCTCGTGCCGACTCAGGAAAACGAATGTCGTAACAAATCTGAAGACCGGCCGTAAATTCTTCCAGACGGCAAAGCACGCCGCTGTCACCGGGCGCAAAGATGGTCGTTTCTTTCCCAAAGAGATGCATTTTCCGATAGCTTCCCGCCCGCCGGCCGTTTTTTCTGAAACAACCGGTAGTGTTGTACAGATGATGCTCTGTGCGTTCGGCGATGCCACACAAAATGTCGATCTTCAGCCTGGAGGCAATCGACCCGACAGCATCGGGTACTCTGTTTTGCGGCAATCCTCCATAGTCACGCATTGCGGCAATAGTATAACCGGTCTCGATCATTTCGGGAAAAACAACTGCGTGACATCCCATATCGGCCGCTTTTTGCGCGTACGTGTCGATTTTGGTAAGGTTGGCCGGGACATCACCGACATTCGCGGTTATTTGAACAACACCGATTTTCATCTGTTCTCCAGGTTCGGTTCGGGGACTGTATAGATGCAAAGCTCGGCCGCATTGCCCATGCGGCATTGCTCAAGATGAGGTCCATTTTATTGTATTGCGGGTATCCAGACCGGAAATTTCCAATACCCGCCTTACCCCTATTCAAAATACCTCTATCTCCCAGGTTGAGTGACTCCAAAGATTGGAATTGGTGTCGACACACCGGCGAGCCAAGGCTCGAAGTCTGAGTTCCGAATCCATTTCGGGGCCCTTAGGATCTCTCGATTGGATTTGGTCTCGGATTCCGGTTTTCGACATATGCAGGTTGCCGTCGGGTTTTTGGATATGTATATTTAGCATATACATAATCAGGAGGTAGTCGTGGAGGCATCCATTCTCGATCTGAGGTACCGAATGCGCGACGTACTGGATGCGCTGAATCGCCGCGAAAAGGTACAGATTAAGTATCATGGAAAAATTAAGGGTGAGATCGTACCGTGGGGTTCGGGAAACAGGCGCAAGTCGTCCGAGCACCCCCTTTTCGGCATGAAAAAAGAAGATACGGGAGATCCTTCCGGTATTGTAGCCGAGATGAGGAGATCGCGACATCGTGATATTTGATACTGATATCATTATATGGATTCAGCGTGGCAACGTGAAAGCCGCCAAGCGGGTTGATTCCGCCCGAGAGCGTTTTATCTCCGTCCTGTCGTATATGGAGCTGCTTCAGAAGGCGGAAAACAGAAAACAACACTCGACTATCCGAAGCTTTCTTCGAGAGCTTGAATTTTCGGTGCTTCCCCTGACCGAGAAAGTCGGCCATCGAGCTCTCATCTATGTCGAAGAATACACTCTCTCCCACGGGATTTCAGCCAACGACGCGATTATTGCCGCAACAGCAGTAGAGAACGCGCAAACTCTGGTATCATCCAACGCCAAGCACTACCGACCGATAAAAGATCTGGATTTCCGGGTTTTCAGGCCCTGAAGTACCCGATCTGTTCCGATTGGAATCGATAACGAATCGATCGTAGCATCCTAAGCTCGAATCTGCATTTAACCCAAGGTTTCGCAGCCGACTCACGGCATTATGCGTAAGCTGTTGCTCGCTCTCGACTGCGAAATTTGGGTTAATGCAGAACAGACTCTCCTCGGCCCGCCTGCCCCAACCCCGGTGCGACAGACGAGAGGAACTCAATCGAGTGGCGAGGATGGTACAGCTTCGTCCAGAAAACGCGAAACCGAAGATAACACCACGTCGGCATCTACCGAGTATATGTTCTCGTGATTCGCACCGGCGACTCTCACGAGCTGTTTAGATTGCTTCGCACTCGAAACCAACCGTTCAGCCATCCAAAATGGAAAGACCTCTCCCTCAGTACCATGGATAA
>CAZEMW010000594.1:0-2963 GCA_964513105.1 uncultured Fibrobacterota bacterium | reverse complement strand
TTCCTAAGCCGGCAAAGCCGGAAGATCAAAGATCGAAAATCAAAGATCAAACAGAAAATTCCTTTGTCTGACAAATAATACGCTAAAAAAGCGTGGATTTGTCAGACAGACAGTCTTACCAACTGCTTGGGACCGGTCCCTCCGATTATGGCAGGAGGTTCAGGATTGCTTCTTTCAAGCAGCGTGAGATCAGAGAGATCTCTCGTGATTGTCGCGATGATACGCTCGTTGTCCAGTATGACACAACAGACTCCCGCACCGATACGACGAGTGTTTTTATTCGACAAGACACGCTCTTCTATATTCACCACCAGCCTCAGGGTTCGGACAAGTTCCTTCGTCTATCGGGTACAACCGGACTCGCAGGATGGTGGAAATCGACCTATGATGAAACACCGGACTTTGGCAACAATGAAGACAATTGGCTGGTCCGAGTCACCTACCAAATTATAGAATACGTCCATATAGATCAGGGACGGATTACGATCTACAGCCGCATGCACAAATCGCCTCCGGTGTGGGCAAACATGTTTGTCCGATCCTGGAATTGCGGGAATCCGTATCTGTGCGTCCCCTTCATGTCCGACAGTGCCCAATACGATATCGAGCTTGAGAAGCTGGATTTTCAAACCGTTCGCCTAACCGGCAACGTTACCGAAGAAGTAGTCACTATCGAATGGGTTGAACTGAGGAACTCCCACTATGAAAAGATAACTACCTCAACAAATCCGGATCATCCGATGCATACCTACCAGACATACGTTACGACCTGTCCGCGAGATGCCGGCGAGCCGGAATGGTGGGATGAGTTTTTGGAAGCAAACAAGAGACAATAGGAAAGGAGACTGAAGATGAGGAAACAAGTGTTTTGGTTGTGTACCCTTATGGCCTTAGGGTTTCTTTTTGGATGCTCAGACGATTCTCCGACCGGCCCCGGAAGCGACACCGACGACGACACACGGCAACCGTCGGATACTGAAATATCCCTCGGAACCTATTCGTCAAAGGGTGACACACTGGTTCTGGTCACCCCCATGAACATATCCACCTCCAGACAGTGCAAAGGCGACACCCTCCTCACCGTGGTCGACACCAGCGAAGCCGACACCGGCAAAGCAGTTTATGAGCTGGACGGAAACAACCTCACCCTTACGCCGACCGACACGGTAGACTCGGGAGAAGTGGCCATGTACGAATTCTCCCGGGTGGGCGTCGGTGTCGGACTCACCGGAGAGTGGCGTTTGACTCACGTTACAATGGAAAGCGGGGTTGCCGTTCCTATCCGCAACACCCCGGAACTGGACAGCGCTTTGATTCCGATACAAAACATGCGACTGTATTTCGACACCGACAATACCGTGAGAATCGGCGGCATCGACACCGAACTTTTACAGGCCGGTTTCGCAATGATTGGCTGGGAGATCGGATGGGCTATCTCGGGATGGCTGTATGATGTCACGGTACGGGACACGATCGTTGACGGATTGCCCGGAAAGTTTCTGGTCGGGAACAAAACGGGAGAAACCGTCACGATTCTCTGGAAACCAAACGGCGATCAGACCTACTACAGCTCCGATGAAGAGAACGCTGCCCATACGGTGTACGAAGAACCGGAAACCTGTCCAAACGATTCTCCGGTTTGGTACTCTGGATTCCTGAGCGAGAACGGACATTTGTCCAAACATCGCGAGGTGCGTTCAAAGACCGGGAGAAAGCCCACCCTATTCAGCATTGCCTTGAATGGGGGCCGAAGATGAGATTGTGCGTCTTTTTTGCAGCGGTTCTCGTTGAGACTAGCTATGGTGCGACTCTGGAGTCCGACTATTTACATGTGAACTTCGGAGAATCCGGTTTTCATATTGAAATTCTGGATAAGAACGGATCACTCTTAAAAGAGACCATGGGGCCGTTGTTACTCACAACGGTGACGGGGCAGGATGTGGAGCTGAAGGACAAACTCTGGTGGCAGAAGACCAACGGTACACAACAGCCCTGGAAACGTCTCTCCCATGTGAACAGTGTGCAATCCGTCGGAGATACCGTTTTCCTGGAACTCTCCGAATCGGAATCGGCTCCAACTCTTGCCACAGTACGGGCGTATTTCCTTGCTCCCGCCGTATTTCGATGCGAAATCGATGCAAAAGCCGACAGCATCAACAGGGCCCAAATCCGTTTTGTGGATTCTCCTGAAGATCTCTACTACGGCATGGGTCAACGCTTCTTCACCTCTGAGCACAAGGGAACCAAAGTACGGGTGTGGGCGGAAGAGAAAGCCATGTTCCTGACTGAAGAGAGAAAAGATCGCACCTATTATCCCGTGCCCTATTATTTCGACCCGAAGGGGTATGGCTTCCTGCTGGACAGTCCCTATTACAGCATTTTTGATTTCAACTCTCCCAACCCTCTGGACTGGGATCAGGCGCTGAAGCTTACCGTCAGGGGCAACGAGCTGCATTTCAATGTATATGCCGGCGAAACACCTTTGGAAATTCTGGAGAATTTCACGGCGCACACCGGCAGAATCACCCACATTCCTCCCCCGTGGGTATTCGCCCCCTGGCAGGCGGTCCGCCAGGGTATCGGCGATCAAACCGGCGGCGCCCAATCCCGAGCGTATGCACTGGCCGATACCTTGCGCAAATACCAGATTCCAACAGGAGCAATCTGGTCGGAGGACTGGTATTGGGGCGATATGCTCCAGGAAGCTTGGAAAGTGGATAGGCAGGCATATCCCAACTACGCAAACATGATCGATGAGATGAACCGGAGAGGGTACAAATATCTCGGATACTTCTTCCCGATGATCAGTCCGGTCCAGGCACAATACGCTCATGCCAAGGCCAACGATTACCTGGTGAAAAATCCCAAAGGTGAACCCTATGTCTGGCCAATGACGTCCGGGATAGCCGACTATGATGTTTCCTATATTGATGTAACGAATCCCGAGGCGGTGGGATGGTTCA
>CAZEMW010000593.1:0-2964 GCA_964513105.1 uncultured Fibrobacterota bacterium | reverse complement strand
CGCCTCTTTGTGACGCCTCGCCAGTCACTTTCTCGCTCGGTCGAGGCTCTAAAGCGAGTTTCAGGACTGGCACTAATTAAGCTGTACCGGAGAAAAACAAACGGGAAAAACACGTCTCAAAAGTAGGAATGCTCTTTCGTTCTGCGGAAATCGGTACGCTCGCGGAAGAAATGCCACTGTCAAGGTCTTACTGAAAACTGGAAAGGACTGCGGTTACGGAGGAGAACACCACAATGTCGCGGGAATAAAAAAGCTCTGCCGCCACCCAAAGGCCCACTTTTTTGAAACCCTCTTACTGAAAAGAGTGGTTTTTCTCTCGAATAGCGCGTAGGTCCGTTCGAGACGGCGTAAACTTACTACCCGAAGAAGAATTCCCTGAAAGTTAGTGTTCGGTTCAAAAACACCAAGGCCAATGAACAGGACAGAGCTTTTCGGGGGTTCCGATTATGCGAAACCCTACCCAAAATATATCCAAAAACGGTCGGTTTTGCTCGCTTTTTTTATATTTTGTTTCGCCGGCCGGGATATTGTCAAACCAGCTAATCGGAATGCCGGTTCCGACGGGCAGAAACGTGAGGATACCAAAATGTCGGCTTTTACCGTGGAAGGCGGAAAACCGCTAAAGGGCAATTATCGAGTCTGTGGAAACAAGAACGAAGCCCTTCCAATAATCGCCGCCGCGTTGCTGTGCGACTCCGCGGTAACCATACGTAATGTCCCCAATATTGGTGATGTCCGCACTATGCTTGCGGTCGCGGAAGCGCTGGGTGCCGAAGTCGGACCGATCCGGAAAGGGACCGTCCGAATTCACGCAAAAGAGCTGCAATCTTCGGAGCTCCCCCTGGATCTGTCGTCCAAAATACGCGCTTCCATACTGTTTGCATCCTCACTACTCCTACGAACCGGGCGAGCGGTTCTTCCGCAGCCGGGTGGGGACAGTATCGGGCGGCGTCGGGCCGACACGCATTTTCTGGTGTTCAAAGCGCTTGGAGCGAAGTTTCGGACGGAGAGAACGGTTCTCGACAACGGGATAACGTGTACCGCTTTCGTGCTTGAAGCCCCGCGGGGCCTTCGAGGGGCCGAAATCTATCTCGATGAAGCCTCGGTCACCGCCACCGAAAACGCGTTGATTGCGGCGTCGGGGGCGCGAGGGAAAACAATAATCGCCAACGCGGCATCCGAACCGCACGTACAGGGGCTATGTCGCTTTCTGGTGTCGGCGGGCATCCGAATCGAAGGTATAGGATCGAATATTCTGACTGTATACGGTTCCGAAACCCTCGGTTGCGTGAATCATACCGTTGATGGTGACTATATCGAAGCCGGCTCGATTGTGGGGTTGGCCGCGGCCACCAAATCGGAGCTGAGCATTAGCGGAGTACCGCTGGAGCATATGCGAATGATTCTCTTCCAGTTCGCACGCCTTGGAATCAAGACTGAAGCAGACCCGGAAAATCACATAATACATGTACCCGCCCGGCAGTCTCTCCGTATGCGCCATGACCTCGGTGGAGCAATTCCTCGGATTGAAGACAGCCCCTGGCCGGGGTTTCCCGCCGATCTCACATCGATCGCCGTCGTTACGGCTACGCAAAGCCGTGGAACCTGTCTCATTCACGAAAAGATGTTTGAAGCACGTTTGTTTTTTGTCGATAAGCTTATCGATATGGGCGGACGAATCGTACTCTGTGATCCTCATCGGGTGGTTGTCGTGGGACCGTCGAAGCTGTGCGGCAGTTCCCTGACGTCTCCCGATATCCGCGCCGGGATGGCATTGCTGATTGCCGCGCTGGCTGCGGATGGGAAGTCACTGATTCAGAATATCGCCCAGATCGATCGGGGCTATGAACGTATCGATGAACGCCTCCGAGAACTCGGCGCAGATATCTCGCGTCTGCCGGACAGAAGAAAGCTCTCTCGCTCATGATCGGAATCAGAATACCGGGTCGGCTCCTTAGTGTTATATCGACGACCGCTTTGGTGTTTCTTGTCGGGTGTGCCGGCACAATAAAGGAGTTCTATCCGGATACATTCTTTAGTGAAGACAACATTTATCAGAACAAACCAATCGGATTCACTCTGACATTTCGGGGACAGTGGCATATATTCACCGACCCAAACGAGATGGAAGGGCGGCTCAGGGGGTTTGCCGAGGAGCTTCAGGAGCAGGGCGGCGAACTGCTGTTTGTCGGCTCTACCGTGGAACGGACACAGGGGGTTCGCGGGATTGCCGCAAACCTTAACGCTCCGGCGCGGGAGTATGCCGAGCGCATACGTGACATAAACACCGTTGCCGTTGACTCGGGACTCACCGAAATGCTCGTGGCCGATATCCCGATGGTCCGCTGGGACTACTATGATACGGGATTCCGATTTGTCGAATTCTTTCTCAGGGTTGAGACGTACGATGTTCGTATCGCATTCTGGACAAAGCCGGAACTGTTCGATGCTTTCGAGCCGGTGTACCTGTCGATACTGTCGTCAATCAGCAGAACAACCCGCTGGTAGTTCACGCGAACTCGCGACACGCTTCGACAAAGGCTTCGATATTCTCGATAGGCACTTCGGGCTCCAGGTCGTGGGTAGGCGAAAGGATAAGCCCGCCGTTCTTTCCATATTTTGAGACGCATTCCCGTACCCGCTCCTTTACTTGCTCCGGCGTCCCAAAGGGCATCGTGCTTTGCGTCCCGATGCATCCGTCGAATGTAAGTCTGCCGTTGAACTGCGCATACACCCGGTCGACATCCAGGCATTCGGGTTGGAGAGGGTTCAGGATATCCACTCCGGCGTTAACCAGATCGGGAACAATATCTATAACGTTACCGTCGCTATGGTAGTGCACGGCGATGTCGGGCTTTATCTCCTTTGCCGCTTTCCAGACCTTTGCCCATCGGGACAACATGAAGTGACGCCACATGTCCGGTGAAAACATCATGGCGTTCTGATTGGCAACATCGTCTCCGC
>CAZEMW010000592.1:0-2970 GCA_964513105.1 uncultured Fibrobacterota bacterium | reverse complement strand
GGATGATCTTGGTCTTTGTCTCGTGTGTCTTAGCATCCGGTGTTTCGGGTTGCGGTGAAGGTTCTTCTCCCACGGGGCCTCCCGTTGGGCGCGCGCATCCGGGCTTTTTGTCGTCGGGCATTGGCAGTCTCCTTTCTTTTCCGGCAAAGCCGGCGGTTTGTAGGTTCATGACACGTATCGGTTAAGATATAGTATACTTCTTGTTCAAGGGGTGAGCGCGGTGAGGCGCGATCGAGATGAGCTTGCAAAAATCGCACCCGGCCGGCTATGGGAGTGGAGTCGTGGATTCGATCTTGCCGGGTTAAATGATTTTGTCCGACCACAATAAATCAAGGAAGTCACGCCAGGGGAGGATGGTTATGTCGCCCGTTTTCTCAGCATTTGCAACAGTGCACACAACAAGCAGGCGGGGAGAGAAATCCCGTTCTTCGGCGAATGCCCTGAGCCCGCGTGTATCCTTGTTGGTGATTGTACGCTTTCCCTTGACCTCAATCGCGACATCGCCTCTGCCCAGAACAAAGTCGACCTCCAGTCCGGAATTGGTTCGCCAGTAACGAATGTCGAATTCATGTTCGGAATATGCTCGGTAGGCGGTTAGCTCCATCAGAATGAACTGCTCGAACGCACGTCCGAACTCGGGCCCCGCCGTTTCGAGGATCTTTCGTCGTGCAAGATAGCCCGCAACCCCTGTGTCAAATAGATAAAAGCGAGGTGTGGCTGTGACGATTGCTCGTCGACGTCTCTGTGCAAACGGCTCGATCAGGGTTCCCAACAGCGTAAATCCATATTTTTTGAATAAATCCGGAGGTAAACACCGAAAAAACTTAACAAATAGGGAGCATGCTCCGGAAAAACTTAAGAAATCCGGAGTGAATAGTGCCTGTCCGGAAATCCTCTCTGGTGTGTCGGCCAAGCGCTTTCGCAGCCGGTCGACGCGTCGAATGGGGTTTTCGGACAGGCACTTAATACCTGAGTGAAAAGGCTGATTTGTCGTGACCTTCCATGTGGCACAGAGAAACGACCCGATCCGTTGAGGTCGTCGAGGTGAACACTATACCTCTGCCGGTAGGGTGTATTGCCCGGCTGAGCCGAATGTGCACGTCGGACAGGGGCTATCCCGGAAGGTTGTTGATGCCGGTGTATCCGGCGGATTGCCCGATGGTATTCGAGGGAGGCTTTTTCCAGGGCATGGTGAGGGTGACGTCGGGGGGTGATATGATTACGGACGGGGAGCACACACACCAAAACGTAGTATCCGCCATCCAGGCTGCACTAAGTAATTCAGTTGTGCAGGACCATCAGAATACCGATTACGATCACCGCTCCACCGCCGACGAATCTGACGATTTTTCGAACGTAACTCCAGCCCGGGGAAGGTCCGGTTCGGTCGACCTTCCGTGCCATGATTCCGCCGAGTGAGCCTGCTGTTCCGACGGTCAGGGCCATGCCGAGCGAGACCGCAACCACGGCGAACAGCCCGACGTGGAGAATTCCTATGATGGTTGAAAAGGTCAGGATAAGAAACGTGCCGGGGCACGGCGCCAGACCGGCCACGAATGCGGTCAGGGACAGGCCGGACATCTGTTTCATCACTTTTCCCGCCGCCGATTCAAACACATGTTCCAGAATCGATGAAAAGAGGACCATCAACCCGGCCGCTATCACCAGAAACCCGCTCAATCGTATCATCCTGCGAGTGACGATGTCGTTGCCGGCCATCCCGAGACCAAGAAACTCACGCATCACCAGGAATAATACAACTGCCGCGCCGATATGGGTAATCGAGAAAACACCCCCTGCTTTCCAAATGGTCGTTGCCGTCGACGGCCGGGCGAGGGTATGGGATACAAAGAGGGCTTTGGCATGACCCGGCCCCAGACTGTGGATGATACCATAAATGAAACTGGTGAGAAGAAGGAGTGCTATCGCTCCTGGTGTCGGGTCGTTTTTGATACCTTTCAGATTCCGAGACAGATCGGTCGTGAGTTTCCGCTGCAGTGCAAGAAGGCGTCTTCCATACGGAATATGCTTCCAGACCCCGCCGCTTTGTGGATTGCTGCGCTCCTCCCGTCGGTGGGATTGCTCAACTGAACCGGCGCTACTCGAATCGCGTTTTTCGGTGAAAAACGGGTTGTCGTGGGCAATGGAAACCACCGCCGTTGAAAGACAAATCAAAAGGAGTGTAATCTTCATTTTTCCGAAATCAGCAGGTGAGCGCATTCGACGTAATCGATGTTACCGAAAGTGATCTTGCCGCTCCACTTCTTGTTGGTGGATACTTGTATAAGTTCTTTTTTGAGGGTAAAGGCAATGTACATGGTAGGGTCCTCAAAGAAAAGTGTCATCTCTTTGCCCACGACCTCATCCATCGCAAAATCGCACGGGACAAAAAAGGAGAATCGCACTGCTCCGTCGGGACCGACCACGGCGTTGAATTTTTCGCATCTCCGAATCTTGTAAAACTTGTTGTCCCAGACAAATGCCGTATAGTAATTCTGGTCGGCGATGCGAAGAAAAGGGCCTTGCTCAAGTTCTCGTACCTCGCCGGGCTCGAATCGATTATTGCCGTTTTTGTCGTATTCGTCGGTGAAAATCACACTGTTCATCTCATCGAAGTTCCAGTACACGTGAAATCCGGCCAGAGTCGAGTCGGTGAGCACAAACTTGGCCGAAACGTCGACAAACATGTGCGGATGGGCCTGTGTGAGAGCCGGGAGAAGCAACAAAAACGTAATGAGCAGCGGGAGGGTCGGGCGGCCGAAGGATTTCAGGCATTCACCCATGGTATTTCGGCCTTGCGCTCCGGCATGCCGGTTCGGGACGAAAAACCACCCTACCGCCCTTAGTATAGAACCAAGGGATCCGGAGAGGGTATAGTCGATTTTCCCGAATCGAGGGAGGGGGGGCCTTCGGAAGTCGGCGTATATATTCAAAATTGTACCTGTCCTTAATTCTTGCACATCGCTGCTT
>CAZEMW010000591.1:0-2975 GCA_964513105.1 uncultured Fibrobacterota bacterium | reverse complement strand
GTCCTCTGAGGCTCGGCCGGACGAGAGACCGGTTCCGCGATAATCAACGGTGAGAACAGAGGTACCGCATTCCCTCAGAGACTGCAGGAAATTCATTATGTGACAACAGCAAGAACCCTGTCCCTGGAAATATAAAAGCAGCCTTTCGGCATTTTGGGACGGGAGAAACAATCCATTAAGATAGGTACTGTCAAAATGGACCAACCTGATCCGTCTCACATCAGGAGATGCCACCACGTGGCTGCAACTGCAATTGGGGTCGGGCTTGAAAGCAACGCGGTTGGCGATGGGAGCACAGCCGATGGTCGACAGAAGAAGGAGGAGGAGTGATCCGATGGTCCCGGATAGTGTCGGGGGGCGGGGGGGATTGGGTATTTCATGCTGAAGTGTCATTGTGATTTGACCTTACGGTTTTGGGGTTTGATATAGCAATCGGAATCGGAATCGGTGTCGGTGTCGGTGTCGAACTAATCGCAGGTCCCCAAAATGCTCGAGTCCGAGTCCGAGTCCGAGTCCGAGTCCGAGACCGAATCCGAATCCGAATCCGAGAAGAATGCGACAGTGCTCCTGTAATCGGAATCGGTGTCGGTATCGGTATCGGTATCGAACCGATCGTAAGTCCCCAAAATGCTCGAGTCCGAGTCCGAGACCGAATCCGAATCCGAGAAGAATGCGACAGTGCTCCTGCAATCGGAATCGGTGTCGGTATCGGTGTCGAACCGATCGTAAGTCCCCAAAATGCTCGAGTCCGAATCCGAGACCGAATCCGAATCCGAGAAGAATGCGGCGGTGCTCCTGCAATCGGAATCGGTGTCGGTGTCGATTTGATCATGGAATTCCCTGAATACTCCCGTCCAATTCCAATGGTTGGGGTTCAGGGGTGTCGAGGATTCTTCGCGATCTCCTTCCCGATTTCCGAGAATGTCCAGTAACCCCTTCCCGCAAGTTTGCTCAGCATTGCCGCCAGGCGGTCGAGAATAGCTTTTCTTGCTTGGCTTTCGCATTCGTTCAATCCATCGGAAACACTCAAGATATCCTGAATTGCGGCACACTCAAATACCGAACCACGTGCAATTTCGAAGTATCGTCTTCTGTCGGCCGGAGTTGTACGGCCGTTACCTTCAGCAATATTGAGCGGTATCGATTGGCTTGCGCGAATCCATTGGTCGCGGGCATGCCGATGGTTTGATTTCAGTCGAATTGAAGCTTCGAAGGCCCAGGCGGCGTATTGTATCGCAAGGCGGTAGACATCGAGTTTTTCGTGTTGAAGTGACATTGTGATTTGACCTCACGGTTTTGTGGTTTGATATAAATTGCAATTGCAATTGCAATTGCGATCGGAATCGGTGTCGGTGTCGGTATCGGTATCGGTATCGA
Source organism: uncultured Fibrobacterota bacterium (assembly GCA_964513105.1). Lineage (GTDB taxonomy): Bacteria > Fibrobacterota > Chitinivibrionia > Chitinivibrionales > CAYFVL01 > CAYFVL01. The sequence continues at coordinate 1,598 of CAZEMW010000591.1, read as the reverse complement.
ACCGATCGTAAGTCCCCAAAATGCTCGAGTCCGAGTCCGAGTCCGAGTCCGAGTCCGAGCCCGAGCCCGAGCCCGAGAAATAGGATCGAGATCAACTCCTCCTCTACACCCCGCACTCGACCCGGTTCCCCCGATCCAGACTCCGATACTGTATCGCCTCCGCAATATGCCCCGCCCCAATCCGCTCATCCCCCGAGAGATCTGCAACAGTGCGTGCAACTTTCAGGATGCGGTCGTAGGCACGGGCCGACAAACCGAGTTTTTCTATTGCGTTACGCAAAAGCTCCTGGGAATCCGTCCCAAGTTCGCAGTGACTCCGAAGATGCCGGGGTTCCATGTGGGCGTTGCAGAAGAGGTCTTTTTCACCGTTGAATCGAGACAACTGGTACTCCCGTGCCTGTACCACTTCTTTACGAATACTTTCCGAATCCCGGCCCGGTGTTTTCTGTGCAAGCTCTTCGTAGCTCAGCGCGGGGACCTCGATGTGGATATCGATTCGATCGAGCAGCGGCCCGGATATTCTTGACATATACCGTCGAATCTGCTCCGGTGAACAGCTGCAGGTGTGGCGAGGATCGGTGTAGTAGCCACAGGGGCAGGGGTTGAGTGCAACGGCGAGCATGAACCGGGCGGGATACGATAGCGACATTGCGGCACGGGAAATCGTGACGCGGCCGTCTTCGAGGGGTTGGCGAAGGTTTTCGAGTACATTCTTTCCGAATTCCGGTAGTTCGTCAAGAAAGAGTACCCCGTGATGCGACAGACTGACCTCGCCCGGACGCGGATAGGATCCTCCTCCGGTCAAGCCGGCATCAGAAATGGTATGATGCGGTGACCGAAACGGGCGGGTCGCGATCAGGGGTGTATCGGGCTTCAGCAGCCCGGCAACGGAGTGAATTTTGGTGGTAACCAGTGCTTCGTCGAGCGACAAATCGGGAAGTATCGTGGGGAGCCGTCGGGCAAGCATTGTTTTCCCCGACCCGGGAGGGCCCACCATCATGATATTGTGCCCTCCGGCCGCCGCAACGAGCAATGCCCGCTTAACATGCTCCTGCCCTTTTACATCCCGAAAATCCGCCCCATAGGACCGTGCCCGGCTGAACAGACTCCGGATATCCTCGGCAACCGGCTCCGCCGACTCTGGATCTTTGAGAATATCCAGTGCTTCCTGAAGCGATTTGACCGGGTACACCGGCAGCCCCTCTGCCACCGATGCTTCGCCGGCATTTTCGGCCGGTACGATCATACCTTTGAATCCCTGCTCACGGGCACAGACCGCCATGGAGAGCATTCCCTTAACTCGTTTCACGCTTCCATCGAGGGACAGTTCGCCAACTACCACCATGTTTTCGAGGTTCTCGAGCTCTATCTGGCCCGAGGAGACCAGAAGGCCGACAGCAAAAGGCAGATCGAAGGCCGAACCCTCCTTGCGAATATCGGCCGGTGCCATGTTGATCGTTACCTTACGGGCGGGGAATTCGTAACCGCAGTTCTTGATCGCCGACATGACACGTTCACGGCTTTCGCGAACAGCGCCGTCGGGAAGACCCACGATAGTGAAACTGGGAAGCATTTCGGTGATATCGGCCTCGATACCT
>CAZEMW010000590.1:1888-3001 GCA_964513105.1 uncultured Fibrobacterota bacterium | reverse complement strand
ACGAGCACGAGCACGAGAAGATGAAATTCTTTGGTTGCGGCTTTGCCGCGCCGTGTTCTCAGTGATCTCTGTGGTTTCTTTTCCAAACCACCAAAGCACCGCAACAAGAATCCGAAATGGAATGGGTTAATGGGTAAATCGAGAAGCAGTCGTGCCGCGTATGAAAATCGGCCGCAGAGTTTGATTGGGCAGCTATGGGATTCTTTCTGGAATCCGCCCGAGGAGGCCTGTCCGAAATGCGGCAGCACGGTGTGTGAGTACTACGATCCGTTTTTCTTCAGTCCGGTGCGCACGCTCAACGGCCGACGAAGAATAAAATGTATAAAATGTCGGTTCATCTGGAGACCGAGTCGGAAACGTCGGAGTTTCCTCGAGCAGTTCAAGATCCGTATGTAGTGCCTGTCGACACGCCGAATGGGGTTTTCGGACAGGCACTGAGTAGCCCAGGCTGAGAGTTTTCTTCGCTCGGAATCGTCCATATCTGGTGTAAATTGATCGGTATTTCCTCATCAATGGAGTTGCTATGCGCCCGGCAAAGGTAACCGTCTCCAATGAGCTGTCTGAAGACGGCATTTCGGTAATTCGACTGAAAGGTACGATAATTACGAACCTGAGCGGCACGGTGGTGGTCGATGTCATTCAGGAGGTTATCGAAAACCAGGACCCACCTCGAATAATATTCGATCTCACCGGCGTAACCTACCTGGACTCCTACAGTTTCGGCTGGATCACCAAGGTCTACAAGCAGGTCGCCGAAAAGAGCGGCAGTTTTGTCGTGTCCAATCCCAACGAGGACATCAAATACCTGTTCGAAATGACCAATTTTCTGAAAATCGTTCCGGTATATGCCACTGTCGAAGATGCTCGAGAAGCGTTGCTCACGGGCAATACGGATAAACGGATGATGACGTTCTGAACTGGCCTGAGGGCGTTTCTATTCACTATGTTTTGTCGTCCCGAAGTCCTCGTGTTTTCTACTCCCATTTGGGTCACTCTTCGCCGCGTGTGGCCGGTACTCCAGTGCCGATCCCGGTTTTCTCCGTTTTCTCGGAGTTCTCTCCCGGACTGAAGTCTGGGGCACCCCGTTGTTGTAAGGGAGTTTCAGGCAAGAAT
>CAZEMW010000590.1:0-1878 GCA_964513105.1 uncultured Fibrobacterota bacterium | reverse complement strand
CAAGAATGCTGTCGGGGCCCGCTATTGATTGTCGGCATGTTTTGAGTTATTTTGAATGAACATTCAATCAATAATTAGGGGGTTTGGTGCCAAGGACGAAAGAGCAGAATGAGGCCATGAAGCAGGAGCGGAGGGAGAAGATTCTTTCGGCCGCGGTTCAACTGTTTGCGTCGAGGGGGATTGCAGGTACGAAAATCAGTGATATTGCTCGGGCCGCCGGAATGTCGCAGGGCCTTGTGTACCACTATTACTCATCCAAGGAGGAAGTGTTCGTCCATCTGATTGAATCCGCCTTTGCGAAGCTGAACAGTGCCTGTGCGGCGCTCCTGAAAGACCCTTCGCCCCCGCATGAGAAGATAACCCGAGCCATGCGGACGCTCATAAACGGCTTTCGTGAGAACCGGGACGCCTCCCGATATCATCTACTGATTGCCACCGCAACAGCTTCGGATGCAATACCGGATACGGCCCGACGGATCATTGAGAGGCAGAATCACTATCCGTATGAGGTGATGGAGAAAATTGTTCGGCAGGGGCAGGCGGAAGGGACCGTACGGAAGCACGATCCTCGAGAATTGTCTACGTTGTTCTGGACAACCATTCTTGGTCTCGCCATCCATTGTTCCAGTCATGGGGAGAATGCGGTTCTGCCGGATACGGGATTAATCACAAGTTTTTTTCTGAACGGAGAATGAGGTGAAAAATGGAGACGGTGAAAATCGTTCAAACGGCTCGCGGTCCTGTTGAGTACTGTGAGGAAGGAGAGGGACCCGTTATTCTTTGTATTCACGGTGCCATGGGCGGATACGATCAGTCAATCACGCTCGGCAGGACCATCGGACCGCCGGGATTCCGCTATATCGGCGTGTCCCGGCCGGGGTATCTGGGAACTCCCATCAAGTGCGGACGATCCGTCGAAGAACAGGCGGATCTTCATGCGGCGCTGCTGGATACGTTGGGGATCGAGCGGGCGATTGTCATGGCCATTTCCGGCGGAGGACCAAGTGCCGCACATTTCGCACTTCGTCATCCCGAAAAATGCGCAAGACTGATCCTCTGTTCAACAGTCGGCTCTCCCGCCGACCATAAAATTCCTTTGTCCTTTTACGTGATGATGGCGATGGCTGCATTTCCTTTTATTACAAAGGCACTCAAGAACAAAACATCTTCTGATTTACGAAACGCGGTAGCACGATCTATTTCCGACCCTGAGCTGCTTGACAGAACCCTCGCCGATACCGAGGTGATGGAGCTGTTCAAGGTGATTTTGCTTGGGAGTTTCGACCGTATGGGTAAGCGAACGGTGGGGACAAAGTATGATATCAAAATAAGTGCTTCGTTCACCTGCGATTTGGAAAAGATCAGGGTTCCGACACTCGTGGTCCATGGCGACAAAGACCCTCTGGTTCCTTTCGAGGCTCACGGTAAGCACCTGGCGGAACGAATACCGGGTGCGCGCCTGTTTGTTGCCGAAGGCGGAGAACACGTGGCCGTCTTCACGCACCGCCCGCAGGTCCGAAATGCGGTCCGAGAGTTTCTCGGCTGTTGAGATACGGGGTGTTGTGAAATTTTCGGAGTACGGGCCGGTTATTAACCCGGATTGAGACGACCTGATCGGCGTCATTCCCAACGGCCGCAAATGCGTCGGAAACTCAAATAATATGGGCAAAAAACCAGACGATTTTAACCTGTTACCCCTACTTATCTCGAATAAGGCGTAGTTTTACCCCCTACTTTTATCAAGTCACGCGTGTTTTTGACCCCTTCTTTTCGCGAATAAATGTATATTCAGAAGTATGAGAAGAGATCTTGATGTTTCTCTGCTTGAGTGGAAGGGCAAGAGACACCGTAAGCCGCTCCTCCTTCGAGGAGCCAGGC
>CAZEMW010000589.1:0-3005 GCA_964513105.1 uncultured Fibrobacterota bacterium | reverse complement strand
AACCCTTCCTGAATTCGCCGAGCTTGCGCTTCTTGCGGGCAATCTCGCGTTTGAAATCGAACGATTTGATCAGGCCGAGCGTTTTTACGCGAAGGCGCGCAATCTGGGGAGCGCGGGAGCAGTTATCGGTCTGGAGAATATCCGCCGAGTTCGCCAAAGCGAAGCCCTCGCACAGGGAGCGGACGCGGGCATCCAATGACCTGCATGGCGCCGGGGAATCCGAAACCCGGGGTCTTGGAAGTTCGGTAACCTTCTCCCGGCATGGGCGCTCACTCGCCCACGTGCTTCACAGTCTCTCACCCGACCACGTGTTAGGACTCTCAGGCGAATACATGAACCCAGCCCTCTTCACTCAGCATATTTTTAGTCCATGAAGGCTCTCTGTTTGACCTTCGGTGACTGAGCGGAGTTGCTCTTTGATCTTTGATCTTTGCTCTTTGCTCTTTGATCTTTGATCTTTGATCTTTGATCTTTGATCTTTGCTAACCGAAGGCATCATTATTGCTATTCGGTCCCGAAAAGAGCATCCGGTGAGTACCGGAAGAAGCCTTTTAATCACTTAAACAGTGGAGATACGCCATGCCGAATGACGTCGTTGTTGTGATCCTGGGTGGGGGAAGAGGTAACCGACTGTTTCCGCTTACCCGCAAGCGAGCCAAACCCGCCGTCGGATTTGGAGGGAAATACCGGTTGATCGATATCCCGATTGCCAATTGCCTCCATTCGAGCATGGACAAGATTTTCATTCTTACCCAGTTTAATTCCTTTTCGCTCAATCGGCATATCTGGCAGGCCTATTCTCGAGAACTGCCGCGTGACGGTTTTATCGATGTTGTGGCCGCGGAGCAGACCCATATGGCGGTAGACTGGTTCCAGGGCACCGCGGATGCTGTCCGTAAATCAATGCAGTATATCCTGTATCACCGTCCGTCACAGGTGCTGATCCTCAGTGGAGACCAGGTGTACGGTATGGATTACCGACGCTTACTGGAGTGGCACAAAGATCGAAGTGCGGAGGTCACTATTGCCGCCAACTACTCGGGGGAGGAGCGGCTATCCGGGCTGGGCATTGTTGGGATCAAAGATGATTTTCAGGTAGCGAAATTCTATGAGAAACCAAAAGACATCTCAGAGGTAACGGAGTTTCGGTTACCTGAGGATACTTATCCCCTCGGAAAACCGTACCTTGCTTCGATGGGAATTTACCTGTTCGAGACAAGTGTACTGGAAGCCGCTCTCGATAATGAGAAACCCGATTTCGGAAAAGAGATTATTCCGATGTGCGCGCGAAACTACCGAATGGCCACCTATCCGTTCGAAGGCTACTGGGAGGATGTGGGGACGATCGGTGCGTTCTATGAAGCCAACATGGAGTGGCGTCGCGGCGGAGGCATATCGGAGATGTTCCAGGGCGGGACTGCCATAGTCACCCACTCCCGACAGCTTCCTCCATCCAGGATACACGGCACACTGATCAACGAAAGCATAGTTGGTGACGGCGGGAATATCCATGCGCGCGAGATCACCCGTTCCATTATCGGGGTGAAAACTCGAATCGGATCGGGTACCGTCGTGGAGGATTCGATCATAACCGGTAATGACGAGTATCGTCAGAACGGAATCCCCGAGATCGGCGCCAACTGCACGATACGGAAAGCAATTTGCGACAAGAACGTTCAGATCGGCGACGGATCGCAGCTTATGAACCGGGAAGGTGTCGAAGAGGCGGAGAATGATCTGTACTACATCCGCTCCGGCATAATAGTGGTTCCTCCGGACACGGTTATCCCGGCCGGCACCGTGGTTTGAGCATCGGCAGAGTATTTGCTTGGCTTGCTACCTTCACGCTCAATGGAGGTAGCATGTCCTTATTTCGATTACTGCTTGCTTGTATTCTCGCGTTCGTTTTGCTGTCCTGTACGCCATACTGCTATAAAGAATACGCCGGCACCTGCGGCTATTCCGATCTTGCTCTGGCCGGCTCACAGATGGAAGTCACCTTTGTGGCGCCGCGTCAGTTCAATGCTACTCAGGCCAAAAAGTATGCGCTGGTCCGCGCGGCCGAGCTTGCCGAGCAGGGCAATAGGCAATATGTCGAAATACTTGAAAGCCGGTATGGGCAGATTACCGAGACCGACGTACGGGAAGGTGAAACCCGGGTACGCCAACGAGGCGATACACTGGGAAATATCGACATAGAAGTAGAGGAAACCCCCGCCTATGCCGAAAGAATCGACCGGGTGGCGATAACCCTTCTGGTAAGCCTCACCAACGATTCCACGGGGAATGCGATCCCAACCGGTCGGCTACTCGATATGGCCCGACGCGAAGATATCCTCGATGAGTGAATAGACCATCAGTGGCTCAATCATACCTGTCAATTGAGTATCTTCGGTTTTCCGAAGGCTTTGGGCACAATCGTTTTTATTTTCATCATCCTGCCCTTTCTTCCGATCACAGGAGAAAGGGAGTTCTGGATTCGGAAAGCATTGATCAGGCTGATTCCCACTGCATGACCACCCGGCTTTTCAGTGCCGAAGCCGGAGTCCAGACATATTCCAGTCATTTAGCCGTGAAGCTCTTTCATTCGGAAGAATTCTCCCCTACCCTCGATCAGCGCCTGTTGCGATCCGCTTTCCACAATTCGTCCTTCTTTCATGACGACCACGCGGTCCGCCTTTCGAATCGTGGTGAGACGGTGGGCTACAATGAAAGTAGTACGGTTGACGATCAGACGTTCGATGGCTTCCTGAACCAGGGCTTCGGAAATGACATCGAGTGCGGAGGTCGCTTCATCGAAAATGATCACCCGCGGATCACGGATCAGAGCGCGGGCGATTGCGATGCGTTGACGTTGACCCCCGGACAGTTTTGCGCCGTGCTCGCCGACGTGAGTTTCGAGTCCGTTGGGAAGCTTGTCGACGAATTCAGCCACATTTGCGGTTTCAAGTATCTCTCGAAGTCGTTCTTCCGAAACGTTTGACATCCCATAGGTGATGTTGTCC
>CAZEMW010000588.1:1826-3008 GCA_964513105.1 uncultured Fibrobacterota bacterium | reverse complement strand
GGAATGAACTGTGCCGGGGAGACCAGTCCCATTTCCGGGTGCGACCATCTGATAAGGGCCTCCGCGCCGACAATCCTCTGCTGGACCATGTCCATAAGCGGCTGGTAATAGACGACGAACTGCTCTTCGTTCAGGGCTCGATGCAACTGGAATTCAATCGTCAGAGATTCGAATGCCTTTGCGTCCATGCTGGGGGTGTAGTGCTGATGGGTACTCTCGCCCTGCTCTTTGGCGCGGAACATAGCGGTCTCGGCGTTTTTCACCAGTGAATCCATGTCCACGCCGTCGTAGGGGAACAGGCTGATCCCGATGCTTGCACTCATGTATATCTTGTGATCGGTATCGGGGATCTCAACCGGTATGGAAAACGCTCGCTGTATCTTCTTTGCTACTTTCGCGGCGTCTTTGATATGTGATATCTCTTCCAGAACCACGGCGAATTCGTCGTTCCCGAGACGAAAAACGGCATCGACCTCTCTGACAACGCTCTTGAGCTTCCCCGCCACCGCTTTGAGGATGTGATCGCCGGCAGAGTACCCAAACGTTTCATTTGCGCGCTTGAAACGGTCCAGATCGAGAAACAGTACGGCGAGTATCTGTCCGTTTCGACGTGCATGAGCCAGCATGAAATCCAGGCGATCGTTCAGCAGGATACGATTCGGCAAAGAGGTCAGCGCGTCATGATAGACAACCTCGGGAGTTCCGGACTGACCATATGCCCGTATCAGCCCAACATATTTCTGCATTTTGCCGTTTTTTGCCGCGCGAACGGCGCAAATCGTCAGGTCGGCCGGATATATCTCACCATTTTTTCTTCGATTCCAGACTCTTCCCCGCCAGGTACCGGCCTGGTTAATGTTTTTCCACAAGCGGGAGTAAAAGTCGCCGGTATGACGATCGGAGCGAAACAGGCGAGGGGTCTTTCCCAGAGTTTCGGAAGGACTGAATCCGGTAATCGTACAGAAAACCGGATTAACGTACTCAATGATGCCTTCCCGAGAGGTGATCACGACTCCCTGGTCTATGTTCTCGAGTAGAATTGATGCCAATGGCCCCGAATCAAGAGAAAAACGGCCCGCGGAGCCCGGTGACGAATCCTTGGAGGAATTCGACCCGTTCGTCGTCCGTAGCGTGTTTTGGCCCTGGTTGGGAAAGTCTTCGTTTGGCATATTGGGGATACCG
>CAZEMW010000588.1:0-1816 GCA_964513105.1 uncultured Fibrobacterota bacterium | reverse complement strand
ACCGATTTATCAGAAATACAAGGCTTCGGGAGTCCTTATTTAACTACTCAAATTCAAGCTCTATTATTACTGCAAATGATCTCTTGCAAGTTATTGCTTTCAGATTGATTTACGCTCACTTCGGCTCGCTCAGTACAACGCGTGCTCAGACCTGTCTCGGCGGTCGGTGTTCATGCTCCACTCTGTTTGAAATCTCCAATCCCCTCCACCAAATACTATTTTTTTTAACTTTGCTTTTCAAGCATAAACGGCAAACGCTCGAGCAGCCAAAGAAGATAGGAATCTGTTGATGCATATGTACCGTACTCACACCTGTGGAGAACTGCGGAAAGTTGATGTCGAAAAACGCGTTCGTCTGTCGGGATGGATTCATAACCGTCGTGATCACGGTGGCGTTCTTTTCATCGATCTGAGAGATCACTATGGCATCACTCAGGTGGTCGTTTACCCGGATCAGCCGTTCCAGTATGATGTGGGACATCTGTCGAAAGAGACCGTCGTACGATTCGACGGTAAGGTGGTATACCGGTCCGAGGAAAACGTCAACGATAAGATGCCGACCGGAGAAATCGAGGTGGTCGTCGATGCCTACGAAGTGCTCGGGGCTGCAGAAGCATTGCCGTTCACCGTTTTTCAGGAAGAGCTGGTACCTGAAGAGCTTCGGCTCAAATACCGGTATCTGGATCTGAGAAGAAGTCAAATTCACCGCAATATCGTCTTGCGGTCGAAAATTATCTCGAGTCTTCGTCGAAGAATGACGGATCACGGGTTTCATGAATACCAGACCCCGATCCTCACCAGTTCAAGTCCCGAGGGGGCTCGTGACTATCTGGTTCCCTCAAGGGTTCATCCCGGTAAGTTCTATGCTTTGCCACAGGCTCCGCAGCAGTTCAAACAGCTTCTCATGACGGCCGGGTTTGACAAATATTTCCAGATTGCTCCCTGTTTCCGAGACGAAGACGCGCGTGCGGATCGTTCTCCGGGGGAATTCTACCAGTTGGATATCGAAATGTCTTTCGTGAACCAGGAAGATATTTTCGCGGTTGTTGAGGATGTTTTGTCGGGAGTATTCGACGAATTCAGTTCGGCCGAAGCTTCCAGACCACCGTTTCAACGAATCGCTTACAAAGATGCTATGCTGAAATACGGTTGCGACAAGCCGGATTTGCGCAATCCAATCATCATTCGTGATGTTTCGGACATATTTGTGTCATCGGGGTTTAAGGCGTTCAAGAGCATTGTCGAAGCCGGAGGTGTGGTCCGTGCCATACCGGTGAAGGGCATCGCCGATCGTCCCCGCAGTTTTTTCGACAAGATGGTCGACTATGCGCAATCAATCGGTTCGAAGGGGCTTGCGTACCTGGTGTGGAACGGAGAGACCATAAAGGGGCCGCTTGCCAAATTTCTCAATGATGAACAGACGGCTCAGATTGCTTCGACCTGCGATATCGGTGTTGGTGATGTGGTTTTCTTCGTTGCCGCCGATGAAAAGAGCGCCTGCAGGATCAGTGGTGATCTTCGGGTTAAGCTTGGGCAGGATCTCGATCTGCTGGAAAAAGGCGTATTTCGGTTCTGCTGGATCGTGGATTTCCCGATGTTTGAGCTGAATGACGACACAAAGAAAGTGGAGTTCTCGCACAATCCGTTTTCTATGCCGCAAGGGGGGATGGAAGCCCTCCAGACGAAAGATCCGCTCGACATTCTGGCGTATCAGTACGATATTGTTTGCAATGGAGTCGAGCTGTCTTCCGGGGCAATTAGAAACCATCAGCCCGAGGTCATGTACAAAGCCTTTGAGATCGCCGGATACCAAAGT
>CAZEMW010000587.1:0-3008 GCA_964513105.1 uncultured Fibrobacterota bacterium | reverse complement strand
GTACAGGCCTTCGGCCTTTCCTCACTCAGAATCGCTCAGTTTAGGTATTAGGTAGCTACCCGAATGCACTTGTTTTTGTTTCGGGTTCACAACAGCTCCCCGGGAGTGGGAGACCTGCTAATGAAGGGAGCCGTACTTGGGAACACAAGAAAGAAAAACCGCACTCGTCACCGGAGCATCCGGGGGCATCGGGAAGGCAATTGCCGAGCAGTTTGCCAAAAATGGGGTCAATCTGATTATTACAGCACGAAGGCTTAACGTGCTGGAGTCGCTGTCGGAGGAATGGTCCGGCCGATACCAAATCTCGGTAGAGGTACACCAGTCCGATTTAAGCGTTCCGGGAGCGGCGGAAGAGCTTGCGGACACGATACTTTCGGCTTCGCCCGGCGTCGATTACCTCGTAAATAATGCGGGATACGGATCATTTGGGCTGTTTGCGGAGTCTGATCTGGAAAATGAGCTTTCCATGATGACGATTAATATGGCCGCCCTGACGGTGCTCACGAAAAAGTTTCTCCCGTCTATCCTGGAACGCAAGGGAAAGATAATGAATCTCGGCAGCACCGCGTCATTCCAACCGGGACCATACATGGCAGTGTACTATGCCACAAAAGCCTACGTGCTGTCGTTCTCCGAGGCTTTGGCTTCGGAACTGGAAGGTACGGGTGTTACGGTAACAGCGCTCTGCCCCGGTCCAACTCGGTCGGGTTTTCAGGAAAAGGCGTCGATGAAGGACTCCGGGCTGGTCAAAGGACGGAAGATTCCGACGGCCGAAGAGGTCGGGATAGCCGGATATAAGGCCATGATGGCGGGGAAACGAGTATATATTCACGGCGCAATGAACACCATTATGGCTCAGGCGACTCGTTTTCTGCCGCGGAAGATGGTGACTTCGGTGGTGAAGAACATGAGCAAACCCAAGTAATTTCGGATTTGGGATTGCGGATTTCGGATTGCGGATTGAGCTATTCAAAACCGAAGCGGGTATCGGGAATTGAACTGAATGGTTGTCCGGCGAAATCGGTTTCGGTGTCGGGTTGGATGCCGTTTTCCCAGGTGCTGCCGTCGGGTAAGGTTACCCGTGAGTAGGTAATGGAACAAAGGCCGCCCTCGGGAGTTTCTATCTGCTTTCGACAGGAGCCGTTGTCGACACTGCGGGTTCCGAGAATGGTGACCGGTATGGATTGACCGGAGCGAATGCCCCGGCAGAGCGCTTCGGCGGCAACACGGGTCCCCTCATTAATTCGAATCCGAACTTCACCCGGACCGTCGATCGCAGGACGCGAGCCAACCATTGCCTTTCTTCTGGTGACAACAGAACCCATTCGCCCGTCATAATACCTTCGGAGATAGCTCACCCCTCGATCACCGTCGTGAGGAAATTCTTCGGCAATATCGAGAGCTTCAACGATATTCTTTCCGGGAAGATCACGCAAGTCCAGAATTACTACATCACTCGGCCCAACACTCCGCAACGCTTTTCTCATCTCCCCGCTTGTCCCGGCGCTGTCTTGAGACTCAGGCGAGACGGCGGCAATACGAATGTAATGTGTTCCGTTTCCGACCTCTTGGCGAAAAACCGTTTTAGGAGGATAGGAACGGATATTCACGTCCAGGAACCCCCTCCTCCCTTCTCGTCCCGTGAAATAGATCTCTTTTCTGGAGCCCACTGATCCCGATATTAGTTTGGCAACCGTGTCACGAGGCAGACCGGCAAGTGTGTCGACACCGACGGCCGTGATGATGTCGCCCTGTTCGAGGATTTCGATAATGGTATCACGGATCAGCGTATCCCGAACCACGGATGAGACAACGGAATCACATTGAATGGTATCATGAATAATTGAAGTATCGAATTCGCTGAATCGAAGGGTATCTGAAAGCACGATTAACTCAGAGGAATCGCATTTGATCGTATCCCGAATCACGAAGATATCGACAGTGGTATCGGGAGAGGCAACTGCCGAGCCACTGAGAATTTCGGTCACGACATACCCCGAACCAACCGAGTCCAGAAGCACCCCCAGGTCGGTCCCGGAAATGGTGAACTCCGGAACCGTATCGGTGTCCGCCAGGATCGAATCTGAGGGAGCGGTGGAAAGGTAGAACGTTCCTTCATCATTGACGGTTTCGTAAATCTGGTGGAGCGAATCGAAATCATACGGTTGGGATGGAACCCGCATCTGGTCATAGAACCACCGTTGCAGCGTTTCATACCCGAACTGAAACTCCTTCGTCTCTTCAAATGAAACCGGTTCCTCACACCCCGGGGCGAGTAAAAACATCCCGAAGACAACCAGTATCGGAAGTCGCAATGTCCGGGCCGTGACGTGTACGCTTCTCATGATGCACTACCCAGTTGCTCAAGTGAATCAATACACCATGTCGGCATTGTTTTCAACTCCGATCGGTCGTTATTGCTCCAGGTGACGAACGCAGTGTCGGTACCGGCTCCTTTTCCGCACGCAATATCGAACTCCGCATCCCCGATAAACAGCGATTCGCTTGCCCGGGCACTCAAAAGCTCCAGCGCTTTCTCGGCAGGAGCGGGGTCCGGTTTGTGTTTCTCGGTCATTTCCGGCGTAACCAGGATGTCAAAGTACTCACGGATACCGGTTTCGTTCAGATACAGCTCCAGTGATTTCATTCTTCGTGAGGTCACCACGGCCAGAGTTTTGTTCTGCGATTTCAGAAGTCTCAGTCCGGTTTCCACACTGTCGAAGAGTCGCAGATGGTCGGCATAGATCGTCATCTGGTAATTCATGTGCGCATCCTGAATCTCGGCGGCACGCTGATCTGACAATCGCCCCAGATACACCTCCAACTGAGCCCGCAACGGCAACCCGATGTTGCCGACAACCCTCTCCCGTTCGATATCGAATCCACCGAATTTATTGCATGAATACCGAAAACATTGATAAATCAACTCGGTAGTATCGATAAGAGTACCGTCCGCATCGAAAAGATAATATTCGTAGCTCTTCATTGTCTTCTTCCTTGATTCGCAC
>CAZEMW010000586.1:267-3011 GCA_964513105.1 uncultured Fibrobacterota bacterium | reverse complement strand
TCCTAACCCTGAGGATACATACCTGGGCCTCGATCTGCAGTCAGAAGCGGACAGCCGATTTCGGGACTGTTTTCCAGCGAATGGCGGATCAGCACGGCGTTCGGATCATACAGGCCGGAATCGAAAAGAACCCTACCGATCCGACAGGATTATACCCCCATGGTCCCTATGAACTGGGACGATTATTGCATCGATTGGGTGACCGCTACCTTGGGACCATACTTGCCGTCACGCGCACCGAATTGCCTGAAATTCAGGAATGGATCGATCTGTTGTCGATTCACAGAAGACCGATAGTCTGGTTTGATCGGCATGACGAGGGCACGGAAGGGCTGCGGACAAACGGTCATGTATACCGATGTCGCTATTCGGAAGAGATCGTCGTTCGTCGTGCACTTGAATATCTTGCCGGGCTTGGTCACAAGAAAGTGGGATATGCCAAGGTTCGGGACAATGAACCGGAATGGTCTCGCCGTCGGTATCGCCTGCTCAGAGAACTTTCGGAAGCCGAGCCGGATTTCCCTGAGATCAGGTCGTATGAGTTCCTTCTCAGCGGAGAGTGGTGGATTGAAAAAACGAATGCGGCAGACCGTCTGAATGAACTGTATATGATTAATCGGCTTCCGCACCTTCGGGAAGCTTTTGATCTGTTTCGTATCAATAGCCGGAAGATAGTTGAAGATCTGGGGCATTTGGTCGACGAACAGCTCCCGTATGAGAGTGACTTTGACGGGCTGATTCTGTTTTCACGACTTTACCTGACCCATAAGCTCGATGCCGGGGCGTCCTCACCCCATCTGTTCCGGGCCGCCGGAGTGATCTGGCCGGCATTTCAGCTTCTGCCGGTGCTTGAAGACACCGCGACCACCGCATTGATTCTCCCCAACGATGCCCACGCCTCACCATATGTGCGATGGTTTCGGCGCGTAGGGGTACAGATTCCACAGGACCTGACGCTATTGTCCTTCGATAACGAAAAATATCGCGTTCCCGTCACAAGCGTCGATTTCGGTTTCGGTTATCTGGGTCATCAGGCTTTTCTCGCGGTTTTGGGCCAAAATTCGGTGCGATGCGATAAACACGGCACCATTGACCCCGTTGCGACGGTTGTGGAAAAGGGGAGTTTTTAACCCGAGCCATACACGAGTTCATCGATGAGGAGTTGTGCTCCGTGCCGGAAGAAGAGCCGGAGCCGGAATGAATCCACGCCCGGTGCGGCGAAGGGGAATATCGCCGATCAGTGTGCCCGTTTCGTAGGTCCGTCCCCCGGTTCGGGATCCGACACCGGAAAGGCGCACTATTACGCCTTATAGGGAGGTGAATCACGTGAGTCGAGGCCGTTGTGGCGCGGCGGCAATATCCGGAGGGCGGCAACCGCAATGGACCCGGAAAAGCTTCCAACCGTTATGCCACTCTATGTGGTAGATGTGTGTGATGATGATGGGATGTCGGGTGTAACAGCCCGACGGCAAAGGGCCGCTCCTCGGAGTGGCCCTTTTGCTTTTCGGGTGACCGGGTAATGCCCTGGTGGCTCAGAAGTCATTTCTGCGAAAGCTGTACTTGAAATCAGCAAAGAGGCGTCATTCCGGATGAATGACGCATTTTTTTATCTGCCTGCCTTCAGTAATTAGTTAAAAGTCTCGAGTGCTCACTATCGCGCAGGCTGCCGGTGGGGTCAAAGTATATTTCGATTCTAGAATACGTATGAAGTCGGGACGAGAGCATTCTTCCCGGCATTCATGCATGAGGTAATTCGATCGAGTCGGACAAGGAATGCCTCTTTCGGAAAACAATGGTGCTTCGAGCCCTGTTGCAGTCTAAATGACCGGCTAATTCCGTCCAATAGTGGAATTAGGCAATATCTTGTCCGATCACCTTTTACCATTGATGGTGGGAGACAGCGCTATATGAGGAAGCACATAGGGTTTCTTGAGTCGGTTCTACTAATTGCGGGCTCAGCCTTGGTTATTCAAGGCCGGGCATCGACGCGCAAAATCGCCGGATTCGTTGAGGATTTCCATAAAAAGGAATACACGCGAATTGAGACTGTTGTCGACTCTCTTCGACGTGCGGGAACTCGTCTGCCTGACGGAGAGAATCCGGAATATGTGCTCGACCGGCATTCCCTTGTTCTTGAAAGCGACAACGATGCTCTCGACGTGGTGCTCAGGAGAACCGAAGCGCTTCTCTCACTTCTCCAGACATTGCCCGACGCTCCAGATTTCGCTTCCGAGAATTCACAGCTCAGCGAGTTGAAACAGGCTACCGAGCAGAAGCCGTTCGAGAGCGACAACGAAACCCGTCGAGAGGAACGCGAACAGCTCTATTTCGATGTGTGTGAATTGCGACGCGCAATTGCGCTGCAGAACCCGCTTCTGGATTTCGACAAGATCGCATTCATGCCTCAGAACCATAACGGCGGATTCATTGGGAACGGCAGCTATAAAGGACACTGCCCGGGATGTGAGCATTCCTGGACTCCTGAAGATTTTCGCGCATACGACTGGAGCCAACCGGTCACCGGATTGTCTTCGAAAGTTTCTCCGGCACCTGCGGTCTTGAGCGGCTACAAGACCGGAGCCACTTCATCGGAATCTCTTCTCAAGAACAAGGCCGTGTCCAATGGACGACTGGCCGGAGTGCATCTGGACGGAAACGGAGATTTCAATGCTAGCTTTGACTTGTCATATGACGGAGAATCTATTGTGTTCTCCTGTGCCCCTTCGGGGGAGAAGACCTATCAC
>CAZEMW010000586.1:0-257 GCA_964513105.1 uncultured Fibrobacterota bacterium | reverse complement strand
CGGGGATAATCATGGGTAGTCAAGTGAATATAAGGAAAAGACTTATCATCTTTTTCGAGCCGATCTGGACGGGAACGAAATTGTACAACTAACCGACGGCGCGCTCTCGGATTATGAACCGTGCCTGTTGCCGAGTGGACGCGTGGTTTTTGCATCCCTCCGGCGATTGGCGGCTCACCGTCATCATCACGGCGACAACGAACCGCTTGGTCTTGCTACTCTGTTCAGCGTTGCCTATGACGGCACCGATCTAATTC
>CAZEMW010000585.1:0-3012 GCA_964513105.1 uncultured Fibrobacterota bacterium | reverse complement strand
GCCCAGAACTCACCGCTTGGGCTCAGAGTTATACCACAATTCCATGGAGCGTTTGATTTGTGCGCGGTGCTCTTGTCGGCAACTCCCATTCCATCCTCGGGTATGGTGAATAGAACCGCGGCCCGGGTGGTTTTGTTTACATAGTAATCGCCGACCGTTGTCTTGACGGTCGCACGCTTCGCGATTATATCACCGGCGACATCGAATTCCTGGCCGTAGAAATTCTCCATATTCTTTGCGATTTTGCGTTCCGTTTGAGGCAGTAGTTCGGGTGATGATTTTGAAGTGTCGATCTCTACCGCAAGAATCGCACTTCCGGTATTCATATATGCTATCTCGAATGTCCCTTTCGGGCTCTGTTTGTAGAAACAGGCGCCCCCCTGGGCGTACGACAGCCCCAAGGCCGTTTTCCGCGTTCCGTCGGGCTTCATGAGATGGACGTCGGTTTTGGTCTCGACCATTATCCATTCGCCGTCCTGCGAAATGCACAGGTCGAGCGGATCGGTAAAGGTCCCAAGCTCCTGTTTCCCGTATTGTTTCAGATCCGAAGAATAGACCTTGTTCCCGGCAATGAAAACAAACCAGCCCTCGACTTCAAGATTGGCCGGTTCACCAGTGCCTGGATCGGTATGGATGTGATCCGCACAGACGGAGGCCTCATTACAGGTACGGATTGGATTTCTGCCCGCGTCGGTGTCTTGCATACGTTGTTCGCACGGACCCATAGTTTCATCGTAGCTCAGGGCGGGAACCGATACGAGGCAATAGCATAACGGAATGAAAAAGAGCCGGCTAAAAGGTTGCATTTCCGTATTTCCTTTCCTGAGAACGGCTCGGATGTGCCGCTCCACTGTAGGGTGAAACATCTCGGAGGTGTGCACGGCGGATCGAAATGATCCGGGAGAGGAAGGGATACTGTATTTAGTGCCTGTCCAAAAACCCCATTCAGCGCCTCGACCGGCTGCGAAAGCGCCTGGCTTCGTTGTCCCAAATCGCCGTATCTCGCCGGATACGCCTCTTTGTGACGCCTCGCCAGTCACTTTCTCGCTCGGTCGAGGCACTAAAGCGAGTTTCCGGACAGGCACTATTTAAAGATACGGTTATTGTGGTACTGTTACACAGGTTTTTTCATCGTAGAGCATCAGGATACCCTGCCGATGAGGTCCGCAGTGGTATAATGATAACGGCATAGTTCTCGTTGGGAGAAATCGTCAACAGGGAGAAAGATATGATTGTAATGCCGGGAGACTGGTCGGGGCGGGCTCGAATGATCGCGGCTCTGCTTTCTGTAGTGGTACTGCTGTCGGGGGCGATTCGGGCACAAATGCCGGATTACTGCAGCCGTGTTGAGGATGGGGTTCCTCGGGCAACTCTTGATTCATTGCTTTTGGCGGTTCATATTCCGGAGTGCTGCTCGAGTTCCCTGCTTTCCTGTCTACGGTACCGACAAGATGTCTGCCCGTTCAGTCTCCGACTTGAGAACTTTGCCTGCGGTATGGTGCTGCGGGAAACCCCATTCGAAAGAATGGTTTCAGAACTGGACGCCAGATACCAGAGCCTCTTCAGCGACACGACGTACCGGATTGGCCTTTCTCCACTTCCCGCCGCAGGGGATACCAACGCGCCGGTTGAACTGACCGTCTACATAAACGCATCATGTCCGCAATGCAAAGATGTCGTGCTTCCTCTGTACTACATTGTCGCCCACGACGGTGCGCTACAGGGAAAAGCGAAGCTGACTGTAAAACCATTTTCAGCATCTTTGGGAAATCGTGCGCTCGTCGGCGCTGCCGCTTTTGGTAAGTTCTGGCCGTACTTTGAGGCTCTTGCCGGGGTGAAACAACGTCTCGACAAAAAAATTCTGCTCGAGCTTGCCCGGGAGGTTGGAATTCCGGTCTTGGCGTTCACCTCACTTATGAATGACGAGAAAATCCGACGATCACTTCAGACCTCCTATGTCGAGGCCCGCCGAAACGAAGTCCGGGTGACACCAACTATTTTTGTAAATAACCGTCGATACAGAAGTTACAAAGATCCGGTCTGGCTGGTAGATGCCGTAGAGACGGAGCTGCTCAAAATGGACCCGGTACACGATAAAAGGTCGAGTATGGAGCACGAATAATGAATGTGACGTTTCTCGGCACCGGCACTTCTCACGGTGTGCCCCCAATCGACTGTGTTATAAGAGGATACACATCCTGCCCCAAAAACGTCTGCCGGGAAAGCGAGATCGATCCGAAACATCGAAGGACCCGTTCCTCCATCGTCGTTGAATTCGAGGGCAAGACGGTGCTGATCGATGTATCCCTCGATTTCCGTGAACAGATGCTGCGCGAAAGGTTTTCCACAATCGATGCCGTACTTATAACTCATTCTCATGCAGATCATATCGGCGGCATACCGGATCTTCGGTCTTACACACGACACCAACGGCTTCGCATGCTCGGTTCACCACAATCGCTGTCGGATATCAAGAAGGCATACCGGTACATATTTGAGCGCCCGGAGAATGAAGGGGGAGGAATACCGGATATAGATACTGAAGAGGTCTCCGGCCCATTCGATCTTTTCGGGCGGACGATTATTCCCATTCCGGTGGAGCACGGAAGCACTGAAGGATGCGTTGGCTATCGGATCGGTACGATGGCATACATTCCCGACCTCAAACAGCTACTTCCCGGCTCAATAGAGCATCTCCAGGGTCTGGACCTGTTGATTATCGATGCTCTTCGTGATACTCGACCTCACGGGACACACATGATTCTGCCCGAAAGTATCTCGCTGTCTCGAGAACTGAGAGCGAAAAAGACGGTATTCACACACCTCTGCCACGACATCCATTATCTTCGAGATGCACATCTGCTGCCGACTGGAATGTCTTTTGCCAATGACGGCATGAGGCTGGTGGTATAGACTGTTTGTCTGACAAATCCACGTTTTACTTCGGCACGCTCAGCACAGGTTTTAGCGTATTATTTGTCAGACAAAGTAATTTTGAGTTTGTTGGCTGAG
>CAZEMW010000584.1:0-3019 GCA_964513105.1 uncultured Fibrobacterota bacterium | reverse complement strand
GAGTCGAGGCGCCGTCCCGAGGAGAGTCGAGGGAGAGACCAGTAAGCGCAAGACATTGTGCGAGATTGACTTAGAAAAAGCGCAGGGGTATCCGGTGCGATACCTTGAGCATTTCTGGAAGTTAAGATCGATTCCCCCGGGCCGGGGCTTGCTCAGTTTCCATTCGCGAAAGATCGTGAGCACCACCCCGTTACCGCGTCTTCTCAACCGGTCACACTACTCGGCATGCACATGCCGCTCCCTGGAAACGATATTGCCATTCTGTCGCACCTCGAGCAGGTACAATCCGTTTCCCCGAGGCAAGCTCAAGTTAAGGTATTCTTTTCCTTCCCACTTCTTGAGTGTCCTCCCTGCAGCATCGAACACGAGTGCTGAGAGGCTCCCCGACCCTTCAATTTTGATTGACATTTTGGATTTCCGAATCTGGGCCGGGGTCGTTCTTTGGGGTTCCTGGGATCTCGTCTTCGTCGCCCAGTCTCCGGTAAACCAGACGTCGGATACCTCGTAGCTTGCCGCGATGAAGCGTACGTGCAGAGTCCGGGATTCGGATTCATAGAAGAAGCATTCGTCGTTCTGATCGAGAGCATCCAGTCCGTCGACCCTGTCAAGTAGTCCTTCGTTCATGGTGATCTGCTCGGGAGCGGTCGCAATATGCCTGAACGTGCAGTAATACCGACGTGATTCCGGTACATTGAATTTGGACTCATTGCCACATTCCGCCTGATGAATTTGAAAATTGACATCATTTCCAACTCTTCTGAGCGTATACACTGTCAGACACCAGGCGTCTTCGGACAGATAATTTCTCGTGGCCCCGTCGTCTTCATACAGTTTGTATGAGCTTTCATCAGTCGTCGGATAAATATCCAGAATCACGGGATCGAGTGGCTTCTCATCCGTGTACTGCTGCTCCGGGCCCATGGGAATGATCGCTCCTTCCTTTACGAAAACCGGTATCTCATCCATTTCGGCATGTACGGCTATAGTTTTCCCCCCGGTATGATGAGTGTTGTCGAAAAAGCCGTACCAGTTTCCTTGGGGTAGCCAGACTTCTACGTCGGTATCCTTCCATCTAAGCGCCGGCGCCACCAACAGCCAATCACCAAACATATACTGGTAATCTCGTTTCCAGGCCTCCGGTTCATCCTGATAATCGAGCGCCATTGCCCGAACCATCGGGACGCCGGTGAACTCTCCCTGCCAGGCGGTAGTGTAGATATACGGCAGAAGCCGATACCGGATCTTCAAAAATTTTCGCAGAGTTTGCTGAGAGAACTCATCCCATGCCCAAGGGTCTCTCTGCATGAATCCATGAGTGAACATAATGCTCTGAAAAGCCCCTAGCGAGGCTATCCACCTGGTAGCATTTTCCATTTGCATATCGAAATACCCGTCTGGATTCATACGATCGGAGCCACTGTTTCTGGGTGTGTATCCTCCGAGATCGTGAGCGGTATAGACATAACCGATCAGCCCCAAATTCTGCATATGCACGATCGAAGTTTTGTAGTTCTCAACATGATGACCGATATCACCCGTGAAGATTGTACTATAGTGATGAGAACCCCAGCCGCCTCGATTGAATATGAACGGACGTTGATTGGACATTTTCATCCGCCATGCATCCCAGTGCACCTTTGCCGCGATGTTGCACCGTATGGGCCCTTCGGTATCGAATTCATCGGGAAGAAGGGATTCTCCGCCGAAATCAGGAGCCCAAACATTGTCGTGAATCATGTCGCCCCAGCATTGTGCGGCCGATTGTGAATTCTCGACCGGACAGGGTCCCTTCTTAGTGATCAGACCCGTTTTGAAATTGCGGGCGTGGAGCGTGTCGAACATGGTCGGGACATCCGGATAGCGCGGATCATACCACTCGAGATTTCCCTGTTTCGCATGGTTCCCAAACCACTGGTAATCAAGATAGATCATATCACAGGGCCATTTTTCTTCCCGCAGGCGTTTGGTAATGCCCATAAGCATGTCCTGGGGTACTGGAAGCCGTTTCATGATTATGTAGCCGTATGCCCATTTCGGGTACAGGTTCATCCGCCCGGTCAGCTCCGAGTACCTCCCCAGAATGCTTTTGAAATCGGGACCGTAAAAAAAGTAGTAATCCAGGGGGCCCGGGGTGACAAACCCACCGGTTTCATCAAATTCTATGTACCGACAGGAATCCTCTTCGGCGATCGTATTGAGATAGATGCCGTATCCCGCGGTGCTCATGAAAAAAGGCGCCAGAACAGCCGTGTTACTCTTCCATTCAAGGCTTGCAGCAGGCTGATTCAGCGGTTTATAGGCGTCTTTCCTGATTCCGAAACCGAATCGTCCTCCGGCCCCGCTCCCCTCTTTTCGCCTAACTCCGCTGAATACCCCGTCGAGGTACATCCCGATATTGTCGTCGTCGCCCGCAATGAATTCGCCGTTGTCGGCCCGATACATACGTATCCGAAACGGCTCTTTGGTTGCTCTTACCAGAACTGCGGATGTTGCGATCTCGACGTACTCACCCTTGTCTTCCACCTGCGCCGCGACCGCGGGCCAATCAAACTTGCGGACGGTAATGAGTGTCGAATCTTCGTCCGTACGATAGAAACCGTCGGTGGAGAGCTGTACCCGCAGTAGATCGTCGGTACACAGGCTGAGGCGCACCTGTGCATCGGTGCATTCAAAATCGATACGATTTTCGGTCCTCGAGTAATCGACCAGATCCCCTATGCTTGCCCTTGTGCCGACAGCCATCATACCTACCACCAGAATTGACATGTACCATTTACCCATAACGTATTCTCCAGTTGAGGTTCACCTTATGTGGAAGAAAAGATACGGGAACGGGGGATGATTGTCGTTGGACATATCTCATCCAAGACAGGGATAAACGGATACCGTTTGATGGGATAATTGTGCTCACGAAAATGAAAACGCTTCCTTTACCCCGGATCGTGTCTATATTGATTGATAGGTCTCACAATAAACGGGCAGTTAATGATGGCGTTACAAATTCCATATAGGTTCACCT
>CAZEMW010000583.1:0-3020 GCA_964513105.1 uncultured Fibrobacterota bacterium | reverse complement strand
GTCCAGAAACTCGGTCGCCGTAGTTGCCGCACGCTCCAGATAGCGGCGACTATCGTTCAGGTTGCCGCGCACAAAGTAGAATCGAGCTTTCTCAAGGTAAAATTCACCATCATCGACATCGGTCATTGCAAGCAGCTTTGCCAGTTTCGTGCGCTTTCCCGCTCCGGCCAAGCACCTGATCTTATACAGGATAGCACGATTGGTCCGGGCCTGACGAGGTGTCAGGTGCTCGGCTACCTGGAGTGCGGAGGCAAATCGTTCCCCTTCAACTTCGGCAACAAAAATGCGCAGGAGATCATCCGTCCGGTATTCTTTTATCAGTCGATCTATACTTGAGTGTGTGCGGGAGGACGAGGTTTCTTTAGATTTCAGCTCCCGGCGGGGAGGCGTTCCGTTTGCGGCGGATTGTTTCTTTTTTGTTGTTTTCCGGGTTTCACTATCGGTTCCCTTTTCCCGTTGGCTTATGTCGCGGGGGAGAGATTCGGTTTCAGGTGGTGGAGCCTGGAGTGAATCCACTGCTCTCGACTCGCGTTCAGTTGCTGAATCGTTTTTTCCGGTGGCGTCGTCGGTTTCTCTTTCGATCAATTGGGTGAGAAGGTCATTGGTTTTAGTCGAGTCGACGGTCGGGCTGCTCGGGGCCTGCGTGTGGAACAGCTCCCAGCCGGCAAACCCAAGCATCCCCCCAAGGATAACAATACCCAGGCCGACGAGGAGGTTGGGAGTAGTGATCAGATTTCCCCTCAGGCAAGGGGTGGACCGCGGGCCGGGCTGAGTGTTCACAAAAGCACGCAGGACCTGCTCGGGGGATTCGTGAGTTATCCGTTTATGAATTCTGCCCAGTATTCGAAGGTACTCCAGTGCATTCTGAACCCGTTCCCCCTTTTCCAGCCGCATGCATCGATGGACCAGAGCACGCAGGGAGCGTGGTATCTTGATCCGATATCGTTCGAGGGGCGTGTATTTGTTGTGCAGTTTGGCCGGGATGAGGTGACCCAGATTGGGGTCGGGAAACACCTGTTTACCCGTGAGCATTTCATAGACAACTGCACCGAGGGTGTAGATATCGGACCGGCGGTCAATTTCTTTACCGTCGAGCTGTTCCGGTGAAAGATACTGAAGCGTACCAACTACCGTGTCCGCACAGGTATGAATACTGGCGGTGACGGGACGAGCGACCCCGAAATCCATAAGTTTGACGACACCGCTATTGGTAATCATTACATTGCTTGGTTTCAGGTCCCTGTGGATGACTCCTTCGTATTCATTTCCATAGATCACATATCGGCGACTGTGCGCATAGTTCAGCGCGCGGCCGATCATTATACCTATCGACGTACAGACTTTCAGAGGCAATGCCCCGCGTTCGGCAATAAGCTTTTCGAGAGTGACCCCGTCAATCATCTCCATCTCGATGAACGGGAGATCTTTCCATTTGCCGACCGCGTAGATTTCAACAATGTTTGGATGATGCAGCTTGGCGGAGATTTTCATCTCTGTCTGAAACCGCTCAAGAGTTTCGCGGGTGTGATCGGGTCGGAGCAGTTTTACCGCCCGAGGGACTTCGAGCTGAGAATTCCAGATTTCGTAGATAACGGCCATGCCACCGGTGCTGAGTCGGGATTTGATAATGCCCGATCCGAGAGCCTGCGGTTTCTGAGAGTCCGGAGCAGGAATGCTGCCCGGTAGTTGATCCAGGCGTCGGTTCTTACCGCGAACTATGATTTTTGGTTCTTCCATGCGCAGGCTGCATCCATTTTTGCGAAAACGGACAAACTTTCAGGCCAGATTTATCGAAAAAGAAAAATTCGAGGGGCGTTCTCCCTGTCACAGCGTGACTCGAGTCATATTCAGGGCCGAGGCTCTGCTGGTTTTGCGGCTCTCGGTCGATTCATAACTTGATTTCCCGATTTCCTCACGAAGCTCCGGACGGTAACCGGGTGCTGTCCGGGCGGTGGTGAATCCGGGGTTCGGCGGACTTCCCCTTTTTATATTTTATCATGCCCTTTTTTCCCTGTAAAGTCGCTTGAGCTTCATTCGAGAGGAGCTTCGGCGCGGAGATTGCTGATTGTTGGGCAAATATCGATGGAAAACAGGCATGATAAGACCGGAAATCCTAGAAATTTGTTAAAAAACAAAAAAAACGCATGGATTTGTTTCTTTCGTGTCTGCCATTATAGTAATTTGTAGCGGGTAAGCTCCATTATCAGGGGCGCGTCGGTCTTCGGCTCTTGTGCCATTGCTTGGAGATCAGACGGAGATGAGAAATGGCACTCGGATCCGGGAGGTTCGGATGAATATCTATGTCGGCAATCTTGCCTACAGTGTCACAGAGGCTGAGCTTCGCTCAATTTTCGAGCAACACGGCGAAGTCTCTTCCGCGAACTTGATCATTGACAAGTTTACGGGACAATCTAAGGGGTTTGGTTTCGTTGAAATGCCCCAGAAGGAACAGGCGGATGCCGCCATTGCAGCAACAAACGGTTCTGACCTCAACGGCAGACGGATCACGGTGAACGAGGCAAGACCTCGTGAAGATCGTGGCCCGCGTGGCGGTGGTGGTGGCGGCGGCGGTCGTGGACCGCGCAAACCGCGCAGTTGGTAGTCGGCCCGTAATGTCGAACTCGGGATCATTCGTCGAGGAATTCCTTGGTCGTGATCCCGTTTAGTTTTTTCTCTCTTTTTTAAGTGGTTGATCGGCGAGCGGCATCTTTCGCATGGTTTTGTGAATGCCGAGAAGCGGAGGGGGATGTTCGCATCTCCCAAAGGCCGAGTCCGACCCTTTTTCCTTCCTGCGTTCTTCCAATTCCATAGCTCCCCGCGACTACCGGAAACACGCGGCAGTCTTACACTCGCTTGTATACCTTTTCCGGAAGGGACCGACCGATTGCGGAATTCGCAGTTTTTCTGCTGCCTTGCGTCCGTGTCCTTTGACTTTGAATATCCACGAGTATACCATTAGACTATGTAGTGCCTGTCCGAAAACCCCATTCGGCGTTTCGACCGGCTGCGAAAGCGCCTGG
>CAZEMW010000582.1:0-3030 GCA_964513105.1 uncultured Fibrobacterota bacterium | reverse complement strand
GTGGGGTCTGTCCCCACAAATTCAGCAATCCGAGGAGGTGGGGTCTGTCCCCACAGATTCAGCAATCCGAGGATGCGGGGTCTGTCCCCGCAAAATCGGCAATCCGGGAAGGTGGGGTCTGTCCCCACAGATTCAGCAATCCGAGGAGGTGGGGTCTGTCCCCGCAAAATCGGCAATCAGGGAAGGTGGGGGCTGTCCCCGCAAAATCGGCAATCAGGGAAGGTGGGGGCTGTCCCCACCCATCCGACACCCACGATGAGGAGATCATATGAAACCGAACAGGTTGCTTTTCCCAATCTGTCTGCTCTGCGCCACCGCAGCCGTCACTCGTGCGGCGGAGCCGTATGTTGTTATCAAGGAAATGAAAGGTACGGTCGAGGTCCGGCGTGCGGGGCTTGGGGATTGGGTGCCGATAGAAGAAAATGAAAAGCTGTACAACAACGACATGGTTCGATCTCTCAAGAAATCACGAGCTCGGTTGGCCTGGAGTACCGGTTCCGAGATGTTTCTGCACGAACAGTCGCAGGTTCTTATAAATCTTGCCCAAAGCACCAAAACCAATTTTGTCTCAAAACACGCAACCGTTTTTTTCGGCGCCGTTTTCTACGTCGTGAAAAAGTCACTCCCCCGCCTCGTATCCTCCCGATTTGATACCAAGGTATACACCCCAACCGCAGTCGTGGCAATCCGGGGAACCTCCTTTCGCGTCGACGTGGACCCGAAAAACGGCGGTACCGATGTCGACGTTCTCAGTGGAACGGTTCTGGTGCGCAATATACTGAAAAAGGAATCCATTTACCTATCCGCCGGGTACCGGACACATGTTGCACTCAATTCCGATCCCATACGCCCCAAGGCGTTGTTTGAGGAACGAATTGAGCAATTGAAAACATGGGTTCCCGAGAGTGTTATCGAAGATGAAATGGATGGACAGATTAAGCTGGCCAAGCGGGACCACTATGTCGTGACCGGCAAGCTGGAGAAAAAGCTGCTCGTCACTCCTTTGACGAACGTATCCGAGTACCGGGGAGCGTGGGAAATCGACGAAACGCTTGCCCGAATCCTTGCCGAGCGCGTCCGGCGGGGCATGACCAGTTTGAAAGTCGGGTTGGTTGAGGACACTGTTGCCGACCCCATTGCTCTGGGGGAAAAGGGCAAAGCGAAATTCGTGATCACGGGCGAGATTCGGGAATTCGACATCGTGGAAAAAGCGGAGATTACAGTCAAAGCCGACAAGTACCGCGAACTTGTGATTGCCAGAGTCGAGTTTCTGATCCGGGTGATCGATGTAGAAGAACGAAAACTGATTCTGGAGCGTCTGGTCGGGGGCGAAGTCTCCGGTGAGATTTCCCCGTCAAATACCTGGAAAACAATCGGAAAGCTTTCACTGGACCTTAATGACAGGGAATTCGCTAAGACAATTCTCGCCCAAGCCATATCCCAGGCGGTCAATCAGGCGTCGGAACATGTTATTCGGTATTTGAGATAGGTACGAATTCCGGGTGCGAGGGTTCGGGGTTCGGGGGATCTTTCGACAAGCTCAAAACGAACAGGAATTGCAGTTCATCCTGAACCTGTTTTGCCGCAATGTCACAAGATCCCCCTTCAACCGATCGCAATCCCCAATCCCCAATCCCCAATCCCCAATCCGAAATCCGAAATCCCCAATCCGAAATGGCATCATCCTCTTCCGGGACGCCCCTGATACTCGCCGGTCTGGGTACTTATTATCACAGTGTCACCCCGCTCGATAAACATCGGAACCTGAATTGTCAGCCCCGTCTCGAGAGTAGCGGGCTTGGTGACATTGCCCGAGGCAGTCGCGCCCTTGATTGCCGGTTCGGTTTCTTCCACCTTCAGTTGCACCGACGAGGCCAGTTCAACACCAATGGGCTTTCCTTCATACATCTGCACTTTGCAGTCGGTATTCGGCAGAAGATACCCGATAACATCGTCAAGTTCGTCTTTTTCGATAGAGATTTGTTCATAAGACTCTTTATTCATGAACCAGTAGAGGTCACCGTCATTGTAGAGGTACTCCATCGGTTCCTCGGAAATAAACGCCTTTTCGACCTTATCGTCGGAACGAAACCGCACTTCGGCGGTAGACCCGTTAATGATGTTCTTCAGTTTGCAGGGAATCGAATTGGATCCGCGCCCCGACATGGTGAACCGAAAATTCACTACTTTGTGGGGTTCTCCCTGATAGAGTATGACCATTCCATTTCTAATTTGTGTAGCAGGAAACATTCCCTGGTACTCCTTTCCTGTGCTTCCTCAAAAACGGAAAATTCCCAAAATCATTACATTATTACGATCGCCGCGGCCGACCGATTGTGCCGGCGAATGCGACGAAGGCTCCCTGTAGCACAAAAGGATGCCCACACGTAGCGGGCATCCCGTATATGAACACTGCATTTTCTCCGGGCAACCGACATAACGCCGCACTGTCCGCAGAAGTTTGTTCTTAGCTGAACATACGAGCGAGGACTGGAGCGATAACGAGTGATACGACGCTCATGAGCTTGATCAGGATATTCAGCGAAGGACCGGCGGTATCCTTGAACGGATCGCCAACCGTATCACCGGTAACCGCGGCTTTGTGGGCTTCCGAGCCCTTCCCACCGTGAGCACCGCCTTCGATATACTTCTTCGCGTTGTCCCAGGCACCACCGGCATTGGACATGAAAAGAGCCATCATCACACCGGAGACGGTTACACCGGCAAGCAGGCCGCCAAGCATATCGGGGCCTCCGGTCATACCGACAACGACCGGAGTCAACACCGCGATCAATCCGGGGACCACCATCTCTTTGATCGCCGCCGCGGTGGAAATATCAACACACTTTGCGTAATCGGCTTTCGCTTTTCCTTCGAGGAGTCCGGGTATCGATTTAAACTGACGACGAACTTCTTCGATCATCGCAAATGCAGCCCGTCCGACTGCGCCCATTGCAAATGATGAGAACAGGAAGGGAAGCATGGCGCCAAGAAACAGGCCGGCAGTCACTTTGGGCTGGGTTACGTCAA
>CAZEMW010000581.1:0-3038 GCA_964513105.1 uncultured Fibrobacterota bacterium | reverse complement strand
CATTAGTCACGCCGAATATGAGATATATCGGAAGCTCGCGATCCTTTTTGATCAGATTTTTGGCAAAGGCAATTTTGCTCATATAGTTTGCTTTCTTTGGCGCGTTCGTTGTTCGGCGACACCGAAAAAAAATCGGGAACAGGTCGCCGTGCAAAACCTGAGCTGAGTTTGGTCAGGATCGCTCAACTAAGGTAAAAGATAAAAAAATGCAGGCACTACTATATAAATCATCAGTACGAACGGCAGTTGGGAACAATTGACGAGGATAAGGAGGCAATCTTCATGTCCTCACAAGGCCGTATTTTTCCAATTTTTGAGTATCCGGGACGAAGTCCGTTTTCCACCGGTCCATCGAACACGTGGAACCATATCGCCGAAACAATGGACCAAAGCGAAATGCACAAAAAGTTGTAATGCATTGTGATTAGGAAACTTGCGGGGAAATGTCCCATTTCCTGACCGGCTGAATCCGGGGGACTACCGTAACTTATGTGAACGCAGGCTTCGGTATAATGTAACTTTTAGCGTCATGAATATTCTGGTACTCAACTGGCGCGACATACGGCACCCCGAAGCCGGGGGAGCCGAAGTTCATTTCCACGAGTTGTTTGAACGGCTCGTTGCTCGTGGTCATACGGTGTATTTGCTGACAACCCGATATCCGGGATCGACGCCGCGGGAAGTGGTAAACGGGGTCACGATCTATCGGTGGGGACATACCTATACCTTTAATTGGGAAGCACCGCTTTTTGTTCGGAATTTAAAAAAACGGCATCGGATTGATGTCATTGTCGACGACGTGAACAAAATTCCGTTTTTCACTCCCAAATGGTTCCCATCGGAAAATTGCGGCGTGTTTTTCCATCATCTGTTCGGCAGAACCGTGTTCGAACTGGCCGCGCCGCCCCTTGCGGCATATGTTCTCGTTCTGGAAAAACTCAGTTCATGGGGCTACAAGGGAGTACCCTGCTGCACCGTCTCAAAAAGCACCGCCGATGAACTCGTGCATCACGGGTTTGATCGCAATAAGATAACGGTTATCGAGAACAGCGTAGACACCGATACTTACAAACCGGCTCCCGGAGTCAAAAAAGATGAACATCTTATTTTGTATGCCGGTCGGCTCAAAAAATATAAGAACGTTTCGGCTTTGCTGAATGCGCTCAAGATGCTGAGGGACGGGAACCTGTCGGTCCGTCTTGCGATAGCCGGTTCCGGTGACGATGAGGTCAGGTTACGGACGCAGGCCGAAGAACTCGGGCTTTCCGAGCATGTTCGGTTCATGGGTTTCGTGGACCGGGAGGTCCAGGTGAATCTCTACCGGCGTGCAGTGGTGTTTGTGAATCCCTCACTCAAAGAGGGATGGGGCATCACCAACATCGAGGCAAACGCCTGCGGTACGGCCGTGGTTGCCAATGATGCTCCCGGATTACGAGACTCGGTCATTCATGAGAAGACCGGTTTGTTGTACGAGACCGACAACGCAGAATCGATGGTCGATGCAATCAAGTCGCTTATCACTACCCCGCGAAAAAGAAAGCAACTGGAGAAGGGGGGCCGGGAATGGGCGCAGACCTTTTCCTGGGACAGCAGTGCCGGTAAGGTGGAGGAATGGCTGAAACGAATCCCTGGCGAAAACGCGCACTGACCCTTCTGAAACTCCTGGTCACCACTCTGGTCGTCTGGTTTATTATCAATCGACTGGGGTGGCGAAATATCACCGATGCGATCGCCCGGGCGGATCGATTTTGGTTGATAGTGGCCGGGGTACTATTCTTTATAAGCGGTATTCTCGGTGCGGCTCAGTGGCGACTTCTTCTCCATAATCGGAAAGTCGTCCTTCCATTTCGTCGAGTGTTCGTCCTGTATTATATCGGGATGTTTTTCAATAATTTCATGCTCGGGATGGTTGCCGGGGATGCGGTTAAGGTCGCGCTTATCCGCTCCCGCCGCGAGGATGCCCGGGCCGGACTGGCCGCCACTTTTCTAGATAGATTCGCCGGTCTGTGGGCTATGCTCGGGTTTGCCGTGGCGGGCAGTACCGTGCTGCTCATGCAGGGGATGTTGGATGAAGGGCGGTTGCTGACGGCCGTGCTTGGGCTGGGAGCGGCGTTTCTGGGGTTTGGTCTGGTCTGCGCTTTCCTTGTTTCTCGAAGAGTGCGCAAGATCAGTTTTCAGGTTCTTCATGCGCTGCCGATCCCGGCGAAGGATTCAATAGAAGCAATGGCTCGAGGAGTCGCGCTGGAGGTCGAAGATCGGCATATACTCGCACCGGTTGCAGGCACTTCGGCGCTTATTCAGTTTCTAAGAATACTGGTTCACGTATGCTGCGCCCAGGCCATGGGACTTCTTACGATGGGCAACTTTCAGTATTTTTTCATCTTCGTGCCCTTTCTGGCAATTCTGATGCTGGTACCGATGCCTTTCGGGGTGAAAGAGGGAGTCGGAGGCGCCCTCTTCTTGCTGGCCGGGTTCAATCCCGAAGCCCCCGAGGAACCGGTGATTATGGAATTTCTCGCGTCGCTTACGGGGATTGGAGTGAGCATGCTCGGCGGAGTGTTTTTTATCACAAATAAACTGTCACATAGGAAAACGGCGGCTTAGGATGATATCAATAGTTGTACCGCTTTATAACTAAGCAGAGAGTCTGCCGCATTTGCTGCAGGCAATTGATAGTTCGCTTGCCGGTGACGGCTATGAAATCGTATTCGTGGACGACGGCAGCACCGACTCTTCATTCGAAGTCTGCCGGGGGCTTCATGCCGAGTTTCCCGGAAAAGTGAAGGTCGTCAGGTTCAGCAGAAATTACGGGAAAGCCGCGGCGCTCAGTGAGGGGATAAAGGCGGCTGAAGGCGACATCATCATCACCATGGATGCCGACCTGCAGGATGATCCGATCGCGATACCCGGCATGGTTGAAAAAATCAATGAAGGGTGGGATATTGTTTCAGGCTGGAAGAAGAAACGCTATGACCCCATCTTCTCCAATAACATGGCGTCAAAGTTTTTCAATGCCGTAACCTCTTTCGCCTCCTGAC
>CAZEMW010000580.1:0-3040 GCA_964513105.1 uncultured Fibrobacterota bacterium | reverse complement strand
CGCGCACGTGCCCGCTCAAGCCACGATTCAAAATACTCATTTCCCGGGCTCAGTGAGTCGGCAACCTGAAACCGATTGTATGCCGATTCATAATTCCCAAGCGCCCAGTCGACCGCACCAAGATTGAAATGTGCCATCGCATATTGGGGGCTGATCGAAACGACTCGTTCATAGCACCGCGCGGCATCTTCCATGTATCCGTCCTGATGATACAGCGTGCCCAGAAGATTCACGGCTTTGAGCAATGTGCTGTCGTAAGTTACGGCCTGCTCCAGACGCTCAAGCGCGGATTCGGTATCTCCCTCGCGACGATACATGGTGGCCAGATTATAGTGTAGAACCGCCAGCGTCGCGTGGACATCGGAGCGCTCTCTCAGATTCGCCGCCAGATTCAGATGATATACCGCGGGATACCAATCAAGGGGTTCCGCCATTCCCAGTTCGGTTTTGTGGATGGCTTCGGCACTGTATGTCATGCCCATTCCGTACCGGGCGGCGTAGTTTTTCGGGTTATGCTTCAGGATACGCTCGTATAGTTTTCTGGCTCGAAGATAATCGCCGGATTCGAGAAACTCGTTTGCCGTGGCCATATCCGCGCCGGAGCAGCCGACAATCATCGCCGCGCAAGCCGATACCAGGAAAACACCCATTCTCTTAACAATCATCTCCGCCCTGCCGTATCCCCACCTTTTATCGGTTTTGAAAAGCTACGTTGTCACCAGTCCCGAAAGAGTCGAAAAAAAAACACCTCACCTATTACAGTATATATACGTTGCTGCCCCACTGTTTCGTGCGATCCCCCGGAGCGGCCTTTTGGAATCGCGTTTTCGGAGACGAAATCACCGGTTCACGTCGATATCGGTCGACGTACGGGTACTGCCCGACTCCATACTATCAAAAGAACACCCACGACCGAAAGAAATGTCACCATTCCTCATACGTGTCCGGATCAGGTTGATTCTGCCCCTGAAATCGCGGAACCGGCCTCTCTCCATCAACAGACCGAAAACTCGCATTCCGGCCATATTTCGAGTATGCCGTCGGCGGGGCCCCTTGCAAACATATATCCAACATTGGGCTTTCGGAACGGATTATTGAAAAAATGCGGCATATGGTGTGCTGCGTTGTGGGGTACGAGATACTGTGGATTCGGGAAATTTGCTACGTCCCCGTCGGGGCTATTCATGAATAGCCCCGACGGGGACGAAAAAACTATTTCTTGTAAACGTGTTCCGCATCTCCTCACAAGGGGGCACTCTCATCGAAGCGCAACCGTATCCGGAACTGATTATCGCCGTAAGCACCGGTTTGGGGGCATTTGCGGTCTGTTGGCTCTGCAATTTGCTGACCCTCAACTATCTCCCGACGCACCTTTTTCACGATCGGCCGGGGAATCGCAAAGGACACCTGCGCATTACCCCGCGAGCGGGAGGACTATGCATTGTCGCAACGTTTCTCCTGTTTTTACTCGGGAGTCGGTTTATCTCGCTTCTTAACGGTCCCACCATTTCTCCCGATCTGTATCCGGTTCTGCTGTTTGCCTCTTTGACCATCCCGGCGATCGGTTTACCGGACGACATCTCGTTTTTAGAAATTTCCAACAGCGCGAAGTTCCTTCTCGAGATAGTAGTTGCCGTCGAAGTAATCGTTCTGCTTGACATGCCGCTCCCCCACGTCGAGATCTTCGGACTGCCGGCGGTTCCGCCATGGATTATTGCCGTTTTTTCAGTAGTCTGGATTGTCGGGGTGGCAAATGCCGTTAATATCATAGACGGGGTGGACGGGCTGGCGGCCACGATGGTGATACCCTCGTTTGCAACTATTGGAATAATCGGATACACAACCGGAGAGCTCGGTCTTACCCTGGTATCCCTTATCATCATAGCTCTGGTAGCCGGATTTCTCATGCACAACATCTCACCCGCACGAATGTTTCTCGGCGATACCGGCTCTCTGTTTCTGGGATTGACACTAGGGATTCACTCGCTTTACGCTGTTTCGTCGGGAAGCCGTACCGCGGATCTGGTCGTGGCCCCGCTGGCTGTCGGCGTGCCGATTCTTGACATATCGACCGCAATGCTCCGTCGTTTCTGCAACAAGATTCGACTCCGCAAGCCGTTGATAACGGCACTGAAAGCCATGACGAAGGCCGACAATTACCATATCCACCACCGGTTGCTGGCGTTCGGATTCAGCCATACGGAAACCTGGATAGTCTTGCTCTTTTTCCAGTGTACCGTCTGCGCTCTTGCCTTTCTGGCCATGCAGGCCGAATGGCCTCTTACGCTGACGGCGGTTTTATATCTGACCGTGCCGACGTTCTGGATGCTCAAGCATCTGAACTATCTGAAGAACAGTATGCCCTGGATCTACCCTGAAGAGAATCGGCCGCAGCAACGCAAGCATACCGTCGGCGTTCTCTTTGCCGATCCCATTCTCAAGTATTCACTGCAACGTCATGAACAGGACATCCTACACTTCAAATTCTACGAGGACGAAATCGATTCCGATGTACACCATGCCGCTTTTGTTGTAAACAGTACCTCGTCGACCACGTTCTCTCGTGACGTCCGGCTTGGAGAAGAACTCTCGGAGCAGCTTCGGTGTCCGATCGTAGTGGTCACCGAAGAGCGAAAGGACGATGAAATTGAAGAGTTGCTGAAGGTGACTCCCGGCAAGGGAGTGTATTACATCTCCAAACCCCTGTATATTCCACTTTTTCTCGAAGAGGTGTATCAGGTTTTTTCGAAATACAATCCGACGCGATCCGCTGAGATCGTTGTCAAAGAGACTCAGATTCTCAGGCCGGTGAACAATGAACAGTTCTCGTAAATTCGACAAAAACAGACCACGGCTTCTTCTGATTCTGAAAGCATCTCCGGGCAGGGATGAACTGGTGACCCTTTTTACGGCCTGCGGCTACTATGTCGATTATGTCGACTGCACCGAAAAGGCAATCTGCCAATTCCGCCTTCGCCGTCATTCAATAGTTTTGTTTGATCTTGACGGCCTCGGAGAATCACCCGGGACGAAATTATCA
>CAZEMW010000579.1:1175-3057 GCA_964513105.1 uncultured Fibrobacterota bacterium | reverse complement strand
CATGGGATCTTCGTCGGCAAGCAGTCGGACCCAATGATCGATCGTATCGGCGAGACCCTTGTAGTATTTGCCGGGAAAATAGGCCAGTTGTTCGTCTGAGCCGTGTTTCAGACCGATCACTTTGAATTGATCGTCCAATATATTGAGAAGAGGGTGTCCACCCGCCTCGAGAACGGCGCGATAGACTTCCCGGGCCAGCGGAATGCCGGCCTGCTGGGTAACAAGGTAAACGACTTCTTCCTTTTTTATTCCGTCTCCGCCGTTGAGCGCAAAGTTAACAAGCACATCGGCATATCTGCCAAGCAGGTTCTTTGAGGGAACATACATTATTGGCTTCCTTTCGTATCCTCGCCTTGTCGGGGTTCAGGTGTGGTATTCCGCGTTGATCTTTATATAGTCGTAGGTCAGGTCGCAGGTGTGAGCGACGGCCGTTTCTTTTCCCCCCATACCAAGGTCGACGTCGATTGCGATTACCTTGCCGCCAAGAGCCTGAGCCATCTCTTTGTGAGGAAACTCCACCGGTCGAAGCGCGGCACACACCGGCATGTCGCACAATGAAACCGAAATGTTTTCCCGGGAGAAGGATGCGCCCGAGTACCCGACGGCACACAAAATTCGGCCCCAGTTGGGGTCGTTCCCAAAGATCGCGGTTTTCACCAGATTTGAGTTGGCGATCGCCTTTGCTGCAATTCGGCAGGATTCGTAATCCGCCCCTCCCGTCACGTTCACCTCAATTCGCTTGGTGGCCCCTTCGCCGTCTTCGGCAATTTTTGCACATAGTTCGTTGCACACTTCGTACACCGCGCCGGTGAATCGGGTTTTGTCGGTATCGGAGCGGACCGGGACCGCGGAAAGACCGTTGGAGAGTGCAAGAACCATATCGTTGGTGGATGTGTCGCCGTCGACGGTTAGATTGTTGAAGGTCTGATCGACCACCTGTTTGAGGATTCGGTCCAGAAGCCTGGAATCAACCGCGGCATCGGTGGTAAGAAATGCCAGCATGGTGGCCATGTTTGGATGGATCATCCCGGAACCTTTTGCGCAGCCGCCGACAACAACTTCACCCTGTTCCAGACTAACCCGGACCGCATATTCTTTCGATACGGTGTCGGTGGTCATAATCGCATTCGCGAAGGCATTGCCCCCTTCGGGGGTCGCGTGCGCAATGCATTCGGGTACGGCCTTGATGATTTTGTCCATCGGGAGGTACTCGCCGATAACACCGGTGGAGGAGACAAGCACCGATTCCGGTCGACAGCCCAGCTCCCGCGCCACCAGCTTCGCCGTTGTCTCTGCATCATCCTTTCCCCGCAGCCCGGTGC
Organism: uncultured Fibrobacterota bacterium; assembly: GCA_964513105.1. GTDB lineage: Bacteria > Fibrobacterota > Chitinivibrionia > Chitinivibrionales > CAYFVL01 > CAYFVL01. The sequence goes on along the minus strand of CAZEMW010000579.1, from coordinate 1,735 downwards.
ATGCATTTGCATTTCCGCTGTTGCAGAGAATCGCATGGGTGGTTTCGGAAGGCAGCAGGGCACTGTCGTAGTCGACACATGCCGCGCGTACGGCGTTTCGGGTGAAGGTACCGGCGCCGCAGCAGGGCGCTTCGCTGTAGATAAGACCCAGGTCGGGTTTTTGTGACTTTTTAATTCCGCAGGCAATGCCCGAAGCTCTAAATCCGGCGGGGGCGGTCACTCCCGCCTTGGATAACGCACTATCTTTTTCCAAATTCGTTTTCATGGCCGAAAAAATACATTTCGCACGATATCCGGCGTTTGCCGGCAAATATTGACAGTTTCAGGGCTATAAGAGTATCATGCAGATAGCGGGACCCATCCGAAATTAATAAAAAGGATGGGCACTGTCCTTCGAACTTCTGCGTCTTGATCGGCTCTTTTGGAATATGAATCGGTTCGGTTGTCGGTACATTGCGGGGCTTCGATTCAACCGACTGCAGAGAGACGTTTGATTGGTTTGGGTGTGAGGAACCTGTCCTTCTTCCGGAAATCTGGGCTTATGAGAATCCATACTACGG
>CAZEMW010000579.1:0-1165 GCA_964513105.1 uncultured Fibrobacterota bacterium | reverse complement strand
TTTTTCGTTCTATTTGCACTGTCGACATATTCGGCTCAGGGGCGGAACAACGCCTCCGGAAGTACCGGTGAGTTCCTTCTTGAGGAGGATTTCGAGCAGGCCGAAAGGGATTCTCTTCGTGAAGAGCTCAATCGGGTGTATAATCAGGCTGTTCGGGACGCCGTCGAACAAGGGAACTTCCGAGCCGGGTTTCTTCGTCAGGTTCCATTCCTTGTGCGCACGAGTAAAGAAAGCGAACAGCCGGGAAAAGGCAGGATCCTGGGCGATCGGTCGGTGGTTACGTACCGGCGATTTGATCTGATCGAAATCGAGTGCGATTCACCACGGTGCTTCGCGGTGGGAGATTCCGTTGACTTTGTCCGGTTTCTGAGAAGTGAATCTTTCATGGACAAACCGTCTCGCATCTATCGACGGGTCGGTATCGGCGAAGTTGTGCGGGTTCCGGGAAAAAGAGCCGAGGTGAAAATCCTCAATGTATCAGACATGATACTACCCGACGACCTTGTTGATTCGTACCGGCATTTCACCGACATAGAAGTATCCGACTATTTCGAGCCGACGACCTCTCTATCCGGCAACATCCTGGACCGAATTGAAGAAACAAGAAGCCCGTATCTGTACCAGACGGTTATGATTAACCTCGGTCGTGCCGACGGCGTCGGTAGGGGAGATCTCTTCACGGTGTACCCCAAAACCGGATCGGGAAGCTATCGATCTACTCCATCCACAGTTGGGGCGGCGGTGGAAATCGGTGACGGCTGGTCGACACTGACTATTATAAAAATGTTCGACAATACTCTCGATAAAGATGATCGGGTAGAGCTGATTCGTCGTGCGGCACAAAGGTAACGCCACTAATTCGATTACCCAAATTGCGCCAACCATGAGAATTTGATTAGATTTCTCTACGGTTTACGGCACATCTGTCGGCCCGTTTTTCGCAGTCGAGATCCCGCTACAGTTTGTGAGTCGGCTGCGATACTCAGACTGACGCCACTTCGGCCGGTAACAGGATATTGGATCGCAATGAAACGGATACTCGGATTTCTTTTCGTAAGCAGAAGCCGAAAAGGCGTGCGTCGCGGAATTATGTTCATATTCAGCAATTTCCTCGTCCTGGCGGGAATTGTGTTCTTCCTCGAAATTGCCGTTATCCTTCTTGGCC
>CAZEMW010000578.1:0-3067 GCA_964513105.1 uncultured Fibrobacterota bacterium | reverse complement strand
GCGGTTTCTTCGGGAGGCAAAGGTCGCCCTGAAGTTGGATCATCCCAATATTATTCGAATCCATTCTGTTGGTGAATGGAATGGACGTCCATACATTGAAATGGAAAAGGTCAATGGATGGTCGCTCGACGCGCTCATTCGCGAGCGTGGCGCTTTGCCGAAAGAAGTGGGCCTTGCAATAGCACTCCTGATCGCCAGGGCCTTGACCTATACTCACTCATTGAAGTACCGGTTCGACGGCACCGAGATCCGTGGGCTTCTGCACCGGGACCTCAAGCCCGCAAACATTCTACTGTCGAAAAACGGGTGGGTGCGTTTGACCGACTTCGGTATAGCGACACCGGTTGATGTTTCGATGCATACGCCCGACGGCAGTATTGTCGGTTCCCTGCACTATATCGCTCCCGAACAACTCAAAGGTGACGATGTTGATGCCCGAGCGGACATGTATTCATTCGGATGCGTGCTCTACGAGATGCTTTCGGGCGCCCGTGCGTTTCCAGAGAAAAAACTGGCCCGCCTGATCCCGCAGAGATTGGCAAACAGCTACACCCCTTTGCGGAAACTGCGGCACAGAGTCCCTCGAACGCTGGTCGGTCTGATAAATCATTGCATGGCGGCGGAAGCCGGAAAACGGCCAAAGGAATTTCGAGACATTCGAAAAGCGCTCGAGAAGCTATATGAAGGATGGACGGACCAGGCGCCCGAAGAAATCATCGAGAACTACCTTAACACCGGAAAAAACACCCCGAATCGTTCTGCCGTCCCGATGTCCGGGTTTCGAGCGTCCCCTCGTATTGCCGTAGCGGGAGGAATATTCGCGGCATTGGTCTTGATGCTCTTCGTTGCGGGCGGAACCGATTCGGGACGCCGGGTGATGGAAATTGCAAAAACACGCCTGCCGGGCCTTGCCTCAAGAACTCCGGTTCCCGCGGAACCACCACCTGCGGTACGGATGTCTCTGGATTCAATTCTTGCACGGCTCAATACGCAGGACCCGCTCTTGGCAATGAAGCACGAGGATCAGGAGGGGAACCACCGTGCCGTTCTGTTTCTCTCCGACTATTTGACCGAAAAGAAACGGACCTCTATGTTGGGAATCCTGCTGGTCACAAGGGCTCTGGAGACGGTGGGAGGACTTACCGACGGGCATTTCCGTACCTGCTACATAAATGAAGCCGAGTACGCCTTGATACGGGCACGGTACTACTTTGACAAGGGGCATTACATATCCGCCATAAGTTCCTTAAGAAACTTTGAGGACTGCGAAGCCTTGCTTTCCGATAGTGCGGAGCTGCAACTGAAGGCGATCAAACTCCGCAATGATTGCCGAAAAGCTCTCGATGAGAAACCGGCCGGCAGTGAACCCCGAAAGGACCCAGTCGGCCGCCCCACAATCTCGAACAAACCCGACGAGGACCCGGAACAATCCGGTAATTCGGCCGTCATAGCCATCCCCGAAGATGCATAGTCCGGAATGAAGACGGTGTGTGTTCCGACCCGTGCATTCGCCGATTTTTCCAACATCGGCAACACCTTACGCCGAATGCCGTGAGTCGGCTGCGAAACCCGGGCTCAGTCCGGAGCGTTCCTCCTGCCGAAATACTTTGCTCTGTGATTCGGACGGCGCAAATCCGAAAGGGAGTCTTTCCACCTCCAATATGGGGCTGTGGGGCGCGTAATTGGTTCGAATGATGGCGGTCGATACCCACTAAGGTGCGGGAAGACCGCGCATGAATGTATCTTGAATTCAAGTTGAGCGCGATTCAGAGCGAGGAAAGCGCTCAGCCTGGGTTGCCGTAACATCCTGTCCATCCGCTACAGAATGAGCTCCTATGCCCAAGCGTTCAAGTATAAATGTACTGGCCGCGGTGTTCGTGATCGCGGGAGTGATACTTACACTTGAGAACGCAGGGGTAGTATCGGGAATAGCTCGCCTGTGGCCTCTCCTCCTGGTCGTTCTGGGAATCGGATTCCTGGGGCTCTTCAACCAGAAAGGCAGAAACGACCTTGTCCTTGCATGGCTCGGGACCTTCTTTGTCGGACTTGGCACGTTATTTGGCTACTTGAACTACGCCGGCTGGGTCCATATCACTACCTTATGGCCGGTTTTCCTGGCACTAGTCGGGGGAAGTTTCGCGGTTCTCAGTTTTTTCAGCTCTAATCGGGTATTCGTCTGGTCGGCGGTTCTGTTTGTATCTCTCTTCATTGTTTTTCATCTTGTATTCAGCGTCTCGTTGAGTTTATGGCCGCTGTCGCTGGTGATATTCGGCCTCTGTCTGTTCTGGATTAGCTCAGCTTTGGGGAAGGCCTGAGAGCACTTCTTCTCGGTTGCCCGGTTCGTGATTTCTGTTTCGGTTTTGGAAAGGACCCTTCTGATGAATGGCAATAGTGTTCTCTTTGTGGAGCCCGGAGGCGCCTCAAATACTTTTTCGAGATTTATGTCCATCCCCCTTCTCGGTCCGGTGTATCTGGCCACCATGGCTAAAGAGGCGGGCTACAATGCACAGGTCTTAAACGAAAACATCCTCAAAAGAGTGGTTTCCGACGATGAACTCGCAGGAGCGGACATACTGTGTGTAAGCTCGCTGACTTCTACGGTCAATAGAGGAAAAGAGATCTCCGCCAGGTATCGTGCGGTGCGGAAGGAGCGCGGGTTGCCTTCACGATCCATTATCGGTGGAATTCATGCGAGTATGCTCCCCGACGATGTCGCTGCGGATTTCGATCAGGTCGTGGTAGGAGAGGGAGAAGAAATCCTCCTTGATCTTCTGGCCGGAAAACTCGACGGCAAAGTGATTACGGGAAGACCCTTAGACGACCTGGATAAGGTACCTATGCCGGATTTTAGTCTGGTGCAGGGATGGAAAGAGGGAGGCATCTGGCCGGTAATGACCTCGCGTGGTTGTCCCTACGACTGCAATTTTTGTTCGGTAACGGAAATGTTCGGTCGCGGCTATCGCAAACAGAGTCCCGAGCGCGTTATGGATGAGGTTATGCGGTACAAAAATGGATACGTATTCTTTGTCGATGATAATTTCGCGGCTGATATGAAACGATCAGATGC
>CAZEMW010000577.1:0-3067 GCA_964513105.1 uncultured Fibrobacterota bacterium | reverse complement strand
ATAAAAAGGTACTTCCACAAAAGAAAAGAGTAGCGGCACCACCGGGCATGGGGCGTTCCGGGGTTCACATTCAGAGAGGCGGGGACAGGTGTGTTCTTTTCAAACCGGCGGAGAGCCGCGCCGTTTTGCCGCAAAAATTGCTCGAGCGGAAAAGGAAAACCCATCTTTTGTTTTCGCCACACGACATCCTCGGGCAGCATGTCCTGAAACGCATGTCGTAAAACCCACTTATGCCAACCGTTGGCGATCAGGTACGAAATCGGCATTCGGAATGTCCACTCAAGTACGTTGTAGTCAAGGAAGGGAAGGCGCACTTCGACGGGCACTCCCATTGTATCGCGGTCGCCGCTTGCCATCCAGTAGGGCATTGTCCGGCGTTCCATGTCGAGCAGTAGCTGCTGAGACAGCGTGGACCTGTTCGTGTAAAGCTCGGCGGGCATGTCGTTACGGAACCGCAGGGCCCCCGATCGGATGAGGGGAAGAATATCGAAAAAACGTCGTCCGAGCCCATGAAGCATAATCTCGAGACAGGAGCGGGCAAAGGACTTCTTTTCGGAGTACTTGAGCACATTACGAAAGGCGTCCGATATCCGGCCCTGCCGCATGAGTTCCCATTGCGCGGGGCGGTAGTAATGACTGTACCCGGCAAGGCATTCGTCTCCGCCCCCGCCGTTGAGTGAAACTCGGATTCCGCGTGCCCGCATTTCGCGCCACATGAGCTGATTGGCATGTATGTTTGGTGAGTGGAACGGCTCTTCGAGCAGCCAGGTGAAACGGGTAATTTCCTGTAGCAGATTAGAGGGCGGAATGTCAAGAACGGTGTAGGGAAGATTGTACCGTTCTGCCACTTTCCGTGCATACGGTTCTTCGAACTCTTCGGCCCCCGTATACCGTACCGTGTACACGGTCGGCTTTTCTTTCGACACAGAGGCGGCAAGTGCCGCAATAACCGAAGAATCCATACCACCGGAAAGCTCGACCCCGATTGGGACGTCGGCGATAAGGCGTAGTCTGACCGATTCGGTCAAGCGGGCTTTTAACTCGCGTGATGCTTCACGAAGCGGCAGATCCCGCTCGGTCAGCCGAGTTCGAGGAAAACGCCAGTAGCGGATGGGAGTGGGATGAACCGATTGTGAAAGTACGGCGTAGCTCGCAGCGGGAAACGCTCGTATGCCGCTGAAAAAAGTGTGCTCATCGATCCGTTGCCTCCCGTAAATAAGCCAGCCCCGGGCAACCGCTTCGTTGAGCGTAGCGCTCGATCCAATTGATTCGATTGAGAGAAGCGCTTTTATTTCCGATGCGAAATACAGTCTGCCTCCGGATACGGCATAGTAAATCTGCTTTTTCCCGATCCTGTCTCGAGAAAGAATCAATTCTTTTGTGCGTAAATCGTAGAGAGCTGCCGACCAGAAACCATTAAAATGGGAGAAACAGTCGTACGACCAGTGTTTGTACGATTCAATGAAAACCTCGGTGTCGGATTCAGTCCGAAACGAATGCCCTTTGCCGATCAAATAATCTTTGATTTCGCGATAATTGTAGATTTCTCCGTTGAACACCAGACAGCAGGTCTTCTCCGTATCAAAAAAAGGTTGGTGCGCGCGTGAGTGCAGGTCAATTATGGAATATCGTCGGTGCGCCAGAGCGATATCGGCCGGGGGACGTGATGTCGAATCGGATATGTGCGGGGTCGTTTCTTTGAATTCCCGCACCGAATCGTCACCGTGGAGAGGAATCATTGTTCCCGCGTGACGCGATATCGCCACATATCCTTCGTCATCGGGCCCACGATGAGCGATAGCGGCATTCATCTTTTTTAGTTGGGACGGTAATTCGGGGAAACAATTCGGCGAGACAATTCCGGCTATTCCACACATATAAGTTCAATTTCTCCTGCATTTCGGCTGAAAACGGCCGGTTCGTCAGGTCTCCAGCCCCCGGCCCTTCGGGTAGTACCGAGGAGTCGGCTGTCGACGTATCGTAAAAATATCTTAAAGGCGAATATACCACAATGACTTGGTGCTCGGTCCGCCCCGATTCGGCGGGTTCACCTCTACCGGGCTCAATTCAGCGCGGTAAACGGATGGTTTCGGACCGATACGAAGAGGAAATGGGTTTCCCGGCGGTAAGAGGGCCAAACCAACGCACTCAGAGCCATTTTCTTCCCGCAAGACACCATCCGGCCAAACTCTATCGTCTGATCGACCGGTGTATCGGAAGTGCACCATTGCGTTTGTCGGACAGGGCCTTTCGCGAATTGGCATCCCCGGAATTCATCCGGGCACTAATCGTCCTTCTTGCTCCTGATATCATTCAGAACGCTCCGGGCAAGAGCGTTCTGTGGTTCTCTCTTGAGGATTTGAGTAATTACCTCTTCCGATTGATTGGTTCTTCCGGTGCGCATAAGGCCCCGCGCGAAATGGATTCCGGCCAGGCTTGAGTCGGGATAGGCGGAATACAGAGAGTCGAGAGCGTTCGTTGCTTTCTCCGGATCACCACCTGCGAATCCGGGGGCCTCCAGCCGGTTGATACTCGCAAGAAGTCTCGTGTAGAATGTGTCGGGATAGTTCTGTTTCAACCAATCGATTTCCCCCGCGCTCCGGACGCCATACGTCGCGCCGTTCATCATGCTTGTCGATGCAAGAAGCTGATAAACAAATGCTCGTATTATATGGATTTCCCGCTCCTCGGAACCATTGTCGAGGCGGTCGAGCAGTTTCAGCGCCTCTTTGCCGTACTGCTCGATACCGGAACGATCGTTTTCCATCATCGCGAAAACCTGTAGCTTCCAGAATGCCCTGGCGGCAGTCAGAATTTCCGGTCGTCCGGTTCTGTTTTTCCCGCTCTTTGCGATTTCCTCGAGCGCCGACCGATTCCAGGTCCGAGCTGCCCTCTCGTACCGAACTGTGAGGCTCGATTCCCCACTTCCCTCAGCATGTCCGGCGAGCACCAGGACCATGTTGATACAGGCAACGGCCATCGAATCATATCCGATGGGTAGCCGGCGCAGTAATCTTGAAAGCCTTGTTCTTCCGTCATTCCGGGGCTGAACACACGCCGATTCGTT
>CAZEMW010000576.1:0-3067 GCA_964513105.1 uncultured Fibrobacterota bacterium | reverse complement strand
AGCTTGTACATTGGTTCCAGTTTGACCAGATCGAGATATTCCTCCCAATCTCTTCCGGCAAGTTCAAAAACCTCTTTTAAAAGATAATCCATCATGAGAAGAGTTGGACCGGTATCGAAATGGTATTTGCCCAGTGCCAGGTCCCTGTTCCTGCCACCCACGGCCTCCTCACGTTCAAATATCGATACTTTGTATCCCCGACGAGATAGTATCATCCCCGTAGTCAGCCCTCCGGGTCCCGCACCAATTATTACTATGTGTTTTCTCATCAACTGCCTGCACCTTTCTAATTGAAAATTGGGGTCGGGCGGAACGATCCAATCCCGGCCTCAAGGGGAGCCGGATCTACATTGCATATTCTGGTTTTCGGACCGGATAATTATGTTCGATCAAACGGGCGGCCTGCATCCCGCCCATAACAACCATCGGCATACCACACCCCGGGTTGACACTCCCACCTACAAAATACATGTTTCTGAATTGTGTGCTTCGCTTCGGCGCTTTGAACGCCATGTTCTTCCTCCGGTTACTGACAATTCCGTAAATAGATCCCTTGTTTGAGTAATACTCATCTCTGATATCATAGGGAGTCCATGTGTGCTCGTGGACTATGTGCTCGTTGAGGTCGGGGGCGACCATGCGCATACACTTTTTGAGTATTTCCCGAGCGTATCGAAGATAATCGTCCCGGCTGTATTTATTATCTTCGGTGAGATGGGGGATATGCGGAAGCAGTTTCAATATGTCGCAGTCTTTTGGGGCGATCTTCTCATCGGTTCGAGTCGGGGCCACAAGGTAGATTGTGGGATCCGCGGGAAGCCGGTATCTGTTGTATACCGAGTCATAATGCTCTCCGGGGTCTTTTGAGAAGAGGAAGTTGTGATGCGCCAGGCCGGGGTATTTTTTGTCAAGCCCAAGGTGGATGACCAATCCGGAGCACGACGGTTCGAATTTCCGTAACTTCCGCAATTCGCGTTCGCTTGCATGAAGTAACTCCCGACATGCCGGCTCCACCTCCATGTTGGAAACTACAATGTCGGTGGCGATAGATCGCCCGTCCGACAACCGGAGACCGTCAACTTGAGATCCGGAATGCGACACCTCTTCCACTTCGGTATTGAGCTGTACGTCGACCCTAAGTTCCTCCATCAGTTTTCCCATCGCACTCGTAAGACCGTACATTCCTCCGCGAACATACCAGAGCCCGAAACCATACTGTATCCACGGCAGAAGATTGAGGAAGGCCGGGGCTTGCTTTGGGGACGAACCGATGTATTTTGAGAAAAAGGAGAAAATGTGTCGTAGATATTTATTCGAAAAATGCGCGTCGACTCCCGCGCTCATACTTCGCAGGCCATCGAGATGCATAAGTCGCCAGGGCGCGACGGAGGTGAGCACTGATCGGAGATTATCCGCGCCGTTATCGAAATAGGCATCCTGCACCAGAGAATACTGTCGCGCACTGTACGAGAGGAAGTCGTCAAACTCATCCGGAGCCTTCGGATCAATCGCCGCGAAAAAATCCTTCTGTTCATTCAGGTTTTGCACAAGATCGATCTGAGTGCCGTCCTCAAAAAAATTGCGCCAATGCACCGAAGGACTCTGAAGAATAACGTAGTCGTCGAGACTTTTACCACCAAGAGAGAACAGTTGTCGGAAAACCTCGGGAAAAGTGAGTATCGAGGGGCCAAGGTCGAAAGTGTAGCCGTCTCGCTGAAGTACATTCAGTTTTCCGCCAAGACGGGAATTCTTTTCGTAAAGTTCGACATGGTATCCCGCCGCCGCAAGCGTGATCGCCGCGGACATGCCTCCGAGTCCGCCGCCGATGACGGCAACGCGCGTGGCTGTTGTATCGGTTTCGCCGGTCATGGCGGCTCCAATCCAGAGGATAGCTTCCTCGGGGAAGCGGATGAGGTTTGCCTATGCACTGGCCTGAGACGATATCCGAGAAGAGCCGGAGCCGTCCTTATGAAGTGGGAGATAACAGCAAACCCCATGCCTCCCCGGAAAACCATCTAAGCCGGCAAAGCCGGATACCTCGGCTTCGCTCGGTAGCCGGGTTGAAGGTCAAAGGTCGAAGATCAAAGCGTGAAGGATGAAGGGTGAAGGGTGAAGGGTGAAGGGTGAAGGGTGAAGAAGAAAAGGTCGAAGAAGAAATGCCGGGAATCATAGGAATAGTTTCTTGGGTTAGCACTTTCTACGCAAAAAAGGTTGTAATGCGATACATTGCGTTGTGCTGATTTCGGCGGGTGGGACGAAGTGCGGATTTGTCGGACAAAGGGCTTCAAATGGAGGGGATTGATGACGAAATACTGCCGGCGCTGATTTTGCTATAGGTTTTCGGAAGTGGCTCGCGCAGCCCAAGTTTCGCAGTCGAGAGCCGCTGTCCCGAGCGGAGTCGAGGCGCCGTCCCGAGCGGAGTCGAGGGGGAGAGAGTGGTAGGCGTAAGATGTTGTGCGATATTGCCTTATTCCGCCCCTGCGGGGCGCAGGGGTATTCGGGGAGATACCTTGAGCATTTTTGCTGGGCAAGACCGTGCAACAGCCTACGCAGAATGCCGTGAGTCGGCTGCGAAACTTGGGTTAAGTATTCAGGGAGGAATTTTGACGACAAGCACTATTGTCTTCCATACGTACGACGGATACATCTATGTCTGAATCACAAATCGAAATACACAAGCAGTTTTCTGAGACCGGTTTACCCCGCATTCCTGAATTTCGCCTTCAAGCATTACATCGCCTGAGTCGATTTCTCCGCGTCGAACGCGATGCTCTGATCCGGGCTCTCTCGAAGGATATGTCAAAGCCCTCGATAGAGGCGTACACGGGCGAAATCGCACCGGTTGAGGCGGAAATTCGTACTGCTCGCCGGCGGATTCGAAAATGGATGAAACCGAAAACGGTAGCGACACCTCTGCTGAATGCTCCTGCCGGAAGTCGGCATTATCCCTGCCCCTACGGTACCGTGTTTATCATTGGACCTTGGAATTACCCTGTCGGTCTTGTCCTTCAGCCGCTTGTTGCGGCTCTTGCCGCGGGTAACTGTGCTATAATCAAGCCCTCGGAAC
>CAZEMW010000575.1:0-3073 GCA_964513105.1 uncultured Fibrobacterota bacterium | reverse complement strand
GCGGAGCGGTGTACGATTTTGACCTGGATCGGGCGAGCGGAACGATTGCCGCAGTAGGCGCGTTCGGGATTTCCTTGGTAGAAAGCGGAAACGTTCGTGCGATCGATAATCATACATTGAACATAAACCCGGATGCCCGTATATCAATCGGAGCCGATCGTACTGTTGCCGTTCTCGATAAGGACGGCTTGGTACAGGTTTTCGCCGGTGACGGTTCAAAACGGTGCGAATTCACCGTTGGGAACCATCTTGAAGATGTCGAAGCGGTGGCGGAGGAAAAGCTGATCATTGTTTGCGGATTTACGCAGGCAACCAGAATTTTGCAGATACCCTGGATGTACGCCTACACCTATGAAGGCAATCGAAAATGGATCAATTATAACGAAAAAATCGAGGGCTTGGGGGCAGATACGCGGTGCAATATGCTGGAACTTGCTCCCGACGGACTTCTCTACATGAGCGGAGAACAATCCGGTGGCGGAAGTCCTTTCGATAAGGATCCGAAAGATTCCTCAAAGAGCGTGAACAATGCATCGTTCGATCGGTATCAGAATGCCTACCAGTTAAACTGATCAGCCCACATCGGCTACCTGGCCGCTTACCAACCTTCATCGGGCGACTGGGTCAAAGGGACCCGGTTGCTCGGACGGCTTTCGAACGGAAAGGGGAATTACCTGAATTTTACCGACCACGAAGTTGCCCCGGATGGTTCGGTGCTTGTTGCGGGAAAAATGGCTTATGCTATTGCCAACCGGGATTGTGTCACGGTGAACGACCAGGTTACTCCCGCCAACGGATCCTTTGTCGCGTATTTCGATAATTCTTTCTGTCGGAAGCTCTGGATCGGTTTCGGGAATGGCGGGGATGGAGACAGCCCTCCGGTAGTCGGCCTTTCGGGGAACAAAGCAGTGTTCATGAAAAAGGACCTGGAGAACTGTGTCCTGACCGAAGGGGACGGGGAGACCGGTAACTATCTGGCGTCTTTTGCGTTAGGTCTGCAAGTACCTGCGGCAGACTCCCTATTAACCCAAGTGGCGCACTCGAGAGCGAGCAGAATGCCGTGAGTCGGCTGCGAAACCTGGGTTAAGGTCGATAATCAGTCCTCTTGAGGAAAAGTGGTACCGTTGTATTGGGCTCTCCAATGCTCACCCGGGGATTTCGGTCCCTTCGTTCATGATTCTGACATATTCCACATACGAATAGAGCCGATTTCTTTTCCGGCCGGTGACCTCGCGGATGATCCCGAGATTTTCCAACTCGCGCAAGCACGCATTTGTAGTCGCCGATGAGAGTCGTGTCTTTTCTTGAACCCACTTCGGTGAAGCCATCGGCCGCTCCAGCATCGATTTGTGAACAAGATGAGCAGTGCCGGAGATTCGCTTCAAGCCGTTGATTTTTCGATCGTTATCGGATGATAACTGCATCAGCTTCCGGGAAGTCTCCACCGCCTGAGTCGCAGTGTGGATTACAGCATCAGCAAAGAAATGCAGCCATGCTTCCCAATCGCCGGTCAGGCGTACCTCATTCAGTAGTTCATAGTATCGTTGTCGGTAAGTCTTGAAATACAAGCTGAGATACAGCATCGGTTCTCTGAGTATCTTCTCGGAGCAAAGCAACAAAGTTATGAGCAATCGCCCCAAACGCCCATTTCCATCCAAAAAGGGGTGAATCGTCTCAAACTGGGCGTGAGCCAACGCCGCCTTGACCAGAACAGGGGTTCCCTCCGGCTTATCGTGCACAAATAACTCAAGCTTTCCCATGTACTCAGAAACAAATTCCGGAGGCGGAGGTACGAAAGCTGCGTTGCCCGGACGGCTGCCGGCAATCCAGTTTTGACTCTTACGGAATTCCCCCGGACAGCACTCTTTACCTCGACCTCTTGACAAAAGTACGCTGTGCATCTCTTTCAACAAGCGAAGGGATAGCGGAAAACCTTCATTCAAACGGCTGATTCCATGGTTAAGGGCCGCAACATAGTTACTCACTTCCTGAACGTCATCGAGTGGAACACCCGGCTGATGCTCGGACTCAAACAGCAGCAAATCGGACAGCGATGACTGAGTACCTTCGATCATCGAGGAAAGAATCGCCTCTTTCCGTACATACATATACAGAAAAAGAGATGTGTCGGGGAGCAGCATCGATACGCTGTCAAGCCGACCGAGAGCCAAAAGGGCGTTGTCAAACCTCGTTCTGAGTTCCGACGACCACCTAATTGGAGGGTTGGGAGGCAATGGAGCCGGCAGAAATGCCTGCGCCCTTTCTCCAACCGTCGATATGGTTCTGTAGCAGCCCTGAAGCTTTCTTTTCATATTCTTATTTTAGTTAATGAAATAAGACTGGACATTATTTTAGTTTACCACAAAATCTAAAATAAGGCCGGGGCGTGAGGCAGTCAAAGGATAGGCCGCATTGAAACGGAATCTGTTCCTGTAATGAGCAGTGCTTGACTGCGAGTGACTCACGGCAGGAAAAACCTAACTGGTAGCGGTAGGTTTTCGGTTAAAAACCGGGCGTTCATGGTTCGACTCAGCTCACCACGAACGGGGCAGGCTCACAACAGATCTCGGAAACCGGCACAAAATCCGCATTCCGAAATCCGAAATCCCAAATTAATAATGGAGGTGAGGGGAGTCGAACCCCTGTCCGAAATGCAATCCGGCCAAGCCGCTACATGCTTAGTTCGCCTTTAGATCTCGCTCCATCGTCCGCCGACGAACAGGCAGACAATGAAACCAGCACCTTTATCTCAATGCACGGTCGGTGCTCCCATGCATCCAGCGTCCTGATTTGATCCCTTAGCCGGCGAACGCCAACCAACTAAGAGACTCGCCGCTTTATTAAGCGGCTACTGCGTAAGAATAATCTTCGGCAGTTATTGTTGTACCGGATGATTTACGAGGCCAACCGGTGTCCTCGGCATGCTGCTCGGACTTCACACACTCCGTCGAAATCCAGTACACCCCCAAGAAGAGAAGATCAAAGAACAAAGAACAAAGATCAAAGATCAAAGGCCAAACTTCGGCACCTCGGCTTCGCTCGGCACAGCGCTCCGCTCAGTCACCGAAGGTCA
>CAZEMW010000574.1:0-3078 GCA_964513105.1 uncultured Fibrobacterota bacterium | reverse complement strand
CTGTCCGCGCCGCCGTGGTTACGACTGGTGAGGGTCAGGCCGAGCACCTTCGATGCGATCTTGGCGTCGTCGTTGAACAGTTCGTAGAAATCCCCCATTCGATACAGAAGCACCGTATCGGGGTTTTTCTCCTTGATCGCCATGTACTGACGCATCATCGGGGTCAGTTTTTCGGCGACTCCCGCACCTGCGCCCTTCTTTGCTCCCGGCATTGGAGTGTAGTCCTTTTCAGAATATTCGCTTGAAATTCCGGTACAAAATTTGGTGCATGCCGAAAAAAAATAAAACTTCGTACCCGACAGAAAGTGTCGGCCACCCGGGTGTATTTCGGATAAGATTTGAGGTGACCCGCACCTTATTGCAGAAAGACAAAAAAAGTATGTGTCCGAAAAATCCACTCTTACTTCGGTACGCTCACTTCGGCACTTCGTCCCGCCCGGCGGGAACAGCACAACGCAAGCTCACTTCGGCACTTCGGCAAGCTCAGCACAACGCAAGCTCACTTCGGCACTTCGGCAAGCTCAGTGCAACGCAGTGCAACGTAGCGCGCCGCAGTACAGGTGTATAGCGTAGTACTTGCCTACTGATTAGATTCTGTTCCGACCTTTGGTCCTGGCCCCTGGATCTTCCTGCTTTGCCGTCTTGTAGCGGGTTTTTACCGTCCCTTGATCTTTCGGGGCGAGTACAGGTAGAAAAATATACTGTGATTCACGACAATGAAAATTATGAATTCTCCCTTTTCTCCGAATCGCCCTCGCCGGCGGAATTCCCGGGATTCTCTTCCTCCTCGGGTTCCGAGACGTCCGAGTCCGACACAGTCTCCTCAGTCTCTTCCTCTCCTTCAGGTTCCGGGATGTCCGAATCGGAAACAGGCTCCTCAGGCTCTTCCTCCCCGGATTCCGGGATGTCCGAGTCCGACACGGCCTCCTCCGGGACCTGCTCGGAGTGGTCTTCGGACTGCTCGCCGGAGTCATCTTCAGATGATTCAGCGCTCTCGGGGACGGACTGCTCAGGCTGACCGCATGCCTCCGATAAACCGTCCGGCGTCTCTTCGGCCTGTTCCGACACTTCCTCCCCGTCTCCCGGGCTCTCTTCACCTTCCTCGGCTTCGGTTTCCCTGATATACTCAAGTTCCTCATCAGTGAGATCTTCGGCTTTTTCTCGGGCGATCGCCTCAAACTCTTCGATACTTGGAAGATCCCCTACCTTGTTGATGCCAAAGTAGGTGAGGAACTCCTGTGTGGTGCCGTACAGAAGCGGTCGACCGGGGCCGTCGGAGCGTCCCGCAATGGTTATAAGATGACGCTCCAGGAGTGTTTTCACCGCTCCGTCGGACATAACCCCCCGAATAGCCTCGATTTCAGCCTTGGAAATCGGTTGTTTATAAGCGATCACGGCCAGACACTCGAGTGCCTGGATCGAGAGCTTTTTCGGAGCTTTTTCTTTGTAGAGTTGACGAACCCACTGATGGTAGTACGGGACGGTGCGGAATTGAAACCCACCGGCCATTTCTACGATTTCAAACGGGTGGCGTTCCTTCTGAAGACGATCATTGATATCGGTGACGAGCTTCCGGATTCTGCGTACATCGGGCTGCCCCGGAACGATCGTTTTGAGCTTGGCGGCATTCATGAGTTCGTTCGAAGCAAACAAGACGGCTTCGAGAATGCGCATTTCCTCGGAGAATCCACTCCCACTCTCCGACCCACCGTTTTCTTCGGCCGTTTCAAGCTGTTCTTCCACGTATGAGGTATCTTTCTCTTCGGACATATCCTACTCTCCAGAGGACGGCTCGTCGGTCTGGGTCGGCTCATCACCCGGACGAGGCCCAATATGCTTCTTCACGAAGATTTGGCCAAGCTGGGATTCCTGCCTGAACGTTATTTCGCCCATTTTCACCAGTTCAAGAATCGCCATGAACGTTACGACCAGTACAATCCGACGATAATCGTCGGCAAAGAGTTCTTCGAGTGGAATCTCCTTTTCTTCCGAAACCATCGAAAGAACCCGTTCGATTCGATCATCAAGTTTGACATCTTCCCGCTGAAGAACATGACCATTAGCCGGGTTGCCCTGTTCTTTCGCTCTTTCGACTATACGCTGAAAGGCGCTGATCAGATCGAATACATTGATATCTCCGAACGTGACTTCATCGGAGACCGGCTCCGGCTCGAACTCTTCTTTGAGCCCCCTCGGGAAACTCCCGAACTGCTCGCCTTCGTACACTCGAAGAGAGTTGGCGGCTTCTTTGAATTTTCGGTACTCCAGAAGGCGCTCGATCAGCTTCCGACGATCGACAATGTCGTCTTCGTCCTCCCCCAGCTCCTCCTGCTCACTCTGGGGCAGCATTTCGCGTGCTTTTAGCCGAAGAAGCGTTGCGGCCATGGAAAGATAATCGCCGGCCACGTTTATATTCAGTTCACGCATGACATCGAGGTACTGAAGGTACTGCTTGGTGATGTGAGAGACCGATATTTCGAGGATATTCATCTCGGACCTGTTCACCAGATACAGAAGCAGATCCAGGGGTCCCTCGAATACGTCCAGCCGAACACTGTACTCGTTACTTTGATCCATTACTCTTTTCCATCCAACGGTCGTCGCCAACCGGGAATATCAGTATCTCCCGACTCTATTGGATTTTTCAACAGAGTCGGGTTCCCAAATCACGTATGTGACCACCGTGCGGAACTTACTCAACGGTGACGCTTTTCGCCAGATTCCTCGGCTGATCAATCTCGCAGCCGCGCAATGCCGCGATATGGTATGCGAGCAGTTGTAGCGGTATTACCGAAAGCAATGGGCTGAATGCGGTCATTGTTGTTGGAATATAAATCACATGATCGGCGTGTTTTTGAATGACTTTGTCACCCTCGTTCGCGATCGCGATGATTTTTCCGCCTCGTGCACGAAGCTCCTGGATGTTGCTGATTACTTTGTCGTAGACATTGTCTTTGAGTGCTATTACCACCGACGGCATATCTTTGTCGATCAGGGCTATGGGGCCGTGTTTCATCTCGGCCGCGGGGTACCCTTCGGCATGAACATACGATATTTCCTTCAGTTTCAGCGCCCCTT
>CAZEMW010000573.1:0-3082 GCA_964513105.1 uncultured Fibrobacterota bacterium | reverse complement strand
CGCCGTAACTGAGCCGGTCGAAATGAGCGGAGTCGGGCTTATCAATCGGTGAATCCGTCGCGGATACGGATATCTTTCCGATTATTCCGGGACTCAATGCTCTTTTCAGAGAGTTTTCGGACAAACACCAACATCGCCCAAAAAGAATCGGAATCGGAATCGAATCCGAGCATTTCACAGTGCCGCAGGCAAACCGAGTCCGAGTCCGACACCGGTTCCAATTGGGAGAGTGGGGAGCAGGGGGCTACTGCGCGGCTGTCAGGGTATCGCCCACAAATCGCACGGTCCCCCGATCGAATTTCCACACCTGTGCATTGTCTTCGACTGACTCCTTCGATGTCGGCTCACCCCAGGACATTTTTACCTGTTCCTTTGTCATCCCGGTCATGACCTTGTGAGCGTCGACAGCGGTCCAGATTTCATCGGGCCAGTCGTGGATCTGCCGGGGGTTGTCCTCGAGCACGTCTTCCTCCCACGGAAGTCCGTCGCTGCGTTTGCTTTCCAGTACATTGGTCCAACTGAAATGCACCGGAATAATCCCTTTGGGGCCGGTAGGGGATTCGACTTCGAGCCAGATCGGTTTTGGGGGAAGCGGGATCATGCCCCAGTGGACGTCCACCACCTGCAAGGGCGCTGAAATTGACACCCCCATACTCGAAAATTTCGCTTCGGCGGAGTCATAGCGGTCGAGGATTCTTCGTCGGGAATAGATCGTATCGCCGAGCCAGTAGTCCCGGGCGTATGCCAGATCCGAAGCCGGTGCGATGCCTTCGAGCGTGCCGTTTGAAGTCTTCCCATAGACAATCGACGGCTCAACTGAAGGGGAGTCGACCTGAAAGGAGACTACGTATTCGCCGTCGGCCTGAGGCGTTGCGGTCAGGGCGGTGATCCGCGCGAGTTTGTATCGATCGTATTTCAGGCGGTGGTTTTTAAGCACGGCGGTCGTATCCGCCGGCTGAGTCTCCTGGTCAAGAAGCGGGGTGTCGTACAGGTGATACCCGAATTTTTGGAACATCCGACCCTTCGGCACAAGCACAAACGTGTTTCCCGGCCAGTCTTTAGCGGGAATAGCTTTCGTTTTCCGGGCAAGTTGTTGCAGCTCAGCCTTCGAGGAGTCGACCTTGTCCTCCACGGGGGGCATGGCCTGCGTGGTATCCGCGGCGAGTTCTTCCTTTTTTTCCGTGTCATTGCGAACGACGGGGGGACTGCAGACAATACCGATACAGGTCAATCCGATCCAGATGAGATTTGTTTTTTTCATATTGGTGGTTGATCCTTTCTACAATTGTAAAACAACCCGGTGCGAAACGGACACCTCGATCCTTCGGGCCGGCTCAGTGCATTGCTCCGATCGGTGACCGTTTTGGCTCTGCTCGGAATTGCATAATAATGTAGTTTTTAGTCGTAGAGAATGCATAATTGGTTCGCCGGTTTGCCGGAATATTGCTCGATTCATACGCCGTCTCTCCGGAATTCCCTTTCACCCCGAATGGGGCTCGGATGCTCATCGTGCCTGTGTCTGCAATCTTGCAGACATATTGGAAACGTCCGACAAGACGGCCCCTCTGGCGGACCTGGAGAAAACGAATTGTTCTACCATTCTGCCGGCCGGGTACCCGCTCTCGCCAATGGCACCCGGTTTGCTAATGCCTTTTTCGCAGGTGAGACAAACAACAAGTGCACCTGAATTGCGGCCGACACAGCGAGTCTATATTCTCTCCGAGTTCAATACTCATGCCGGAGCCAAGACGACTTTTCCGTGAGTTTGAGTAATTCCAGTCTTAGCCGTGACTCTTCCCGGTTGCCGACATTGTACGGGAACGCCTGGGCACATTGATCCGGAGCCACGAAGGAGCCTTGCAGGGTCTCTCAATCCGGCAACGATCTCATATTTTGCGATACAATGCAGATGAAAATGTTGAATTCTGGGAAAATAAATGGTATTTTCTATTCGAAGACTTGACATCCAATGGTGCGGAACACCATATTATTGCTTGATAGGCTCCCGTGCGGGTGGCTGTCGACTTGAACACCCTATTGAGAAACCTCTCATTCCCGAATCAATCCATTTAGTTTCGAACCCGGTCACTAATAGGCTTAGATCCGGATTCAGACCCGATACCGGGGCTGAGACCGCCGGGCGCTTCAAAACGCGTTTCCCCGGTATAGATGAAAACGCCTTTTTTCAGTTACGATTTGAAATACGCGAATTCGAGAAACGAATAACCGGACGGCGATGTCCTCCGTCACGGGTTCATAATTTTGTGATAATGATACCAACACCCAAACCGAATGGGCCTCCTTCGGAAAACCAAATTGGACCTGCGATCGACGGGTCTTCCTGGAATGTGATCGATACTGCCAAAACTTCAGTTCGCGATTCCGGCGGATCTTTTCGAAAACCGAGTTCACACGGTTCATTCCGTCGGAACTATTCGACTTGGGTCTTACCTTTCCTACTTTTTTTCCCTCCAGTTCTCAAACCAGGGGTATGAGGATGAATGTTGTAGATCTGAAATCCCATTCCATGACTGAGCTTAACGAGCTCGCCGGCCAGTTCAAAATCGGTGAACACCGACACCTCAATAAGCAGGAGCTCATATTCAAGCTTCTGGAAGCGCAGGCTGCAAAGAATGGACAAATGTTTGCCGAGGGCGTTTTGGAAATCATGCCGGACGGCTTTGGTTTTCTCCGCTCTCCAATGAATAGTTATCTCAGCGGCCCCGACGACATTTACGTCTCGCCGTCACAGATAAAGCGATTTCACCTTCGAACCGGCGACACTGTATCCGGCCAGGTCCGACCACCAAAGGATTCCGAGCGATATTTCGCCCTGCTTCGGGTGGAGATGATCAACTACGAGGATCCTGAAGAATGCAAAAAGAAGATCAATTACGACGATCTTACACCTTATTTCCCCACCGAACGGTTCAATCTCGAACATCATCCCAAGGAGGTGTCGTCGAGAATTATGAATCTGTTCACCCCGACTGGAAAAGGACAGCGCGGTCTGGTCGTGGCTCCGCCGAGAACCGGTAAAACCGTCTTGCTGAAAAATCTGGCCAATGCTATTCTGCATAAC
>CAZEMW010000572.1:0-3091 GCA_964513105.1 uncultured Fibrobacterota bacterium | reverse complement strand
CTCATCGAGAAACAGCACGCCATTGTTGGCGAGACTGATCTCACCGGGGGAAGGAGGCGAACCGCCTCCAACCAATCCGGCTTCGCTGATCGTGTGATGCGGTTCCCGAAAAGGACGTACCGCCAGCAGGGGCGCCCCCGAGGTCATTTGGCCCAGCGCACTGTAAATACGGGTCGTTTCGAGCGACTCGGAGAGCGACATTTTCGGCAAGACGGTCGCAAAGCGTTTGGCGAGCATCGTTTTCCCGGTGCCGGGAGGGCCGATCATCAGGACGTTGTGCCCCCCGGCGGCAGCGACGGTCATCGCCCGCTTGGCGGTCTCTTGGCCACGAACGTCGGAAAAATCGATCTCGTACTCCGAGAGTCGCTCGAACATCGCCTCACCGATCGGCGGCACCGGTTCGATATCCAGCTCCCCTGCCAAAAAGCCTACCGCCTGGGCGAGATGCGAAACCGCAACGACATCGATCTGATCGACCACCGACGCTTCCCGGGCGTTTTCCGCCGGGAGCAAAACTCCGCGAAGCCCCTCTTGCTTCGCCGTCGCCAGGGCGATCGGCAGTGCCCCCTTGGTCGGTCGTACCGAACCGTCCAGGGCCAGTTCCCCCACCACCGCATACTGTGAAAGCAGATCGGACTCGAACTGCCCCGAGGCGCAGAGCATCCCCAGAGAGATGGGCAAATCGAACGAAGCGGCCTGTTTCGGCAAATCGGCCGGGGCGAGATTCACCACGATCCGATGGCGAGGATTCTCGAAGCCGGAATTCTCGATCGCCCGACTCACCCGATGCGTACTCTCGCGCACGGCCGCTTCGGGCAATCCGACCAGGATCGTCTTGGGCAACCCTCTGGAGGAGACATCCACCTCCACTTCGACCGGAATCGCGTCGATCCCCAGGAGTGAAAATGTCTTGAACTTAACCAACATGATGCAATATCTCGATGGAGCAGGGGAGGGCGTCGAGTTCCTTCCACGACGAGAACCTCACTTATTCCGATTTTCCAGCAGTTCCGTCAGAAGGGGAGGGGAGGTGCCGAATCGCTCGCGGTACTCGTGCATGGAGGGCACAAGCCGGATTTCGATCTTCTTTTCATGATGGAGCGTGATATCAGCCAAGCGGTGATCGAGGTGCGGATTGGCGAAACGCCGCAACGTTTCCTCGGCAAACTCGCGAGGTTCCTGCAGACGGCCTTCGAGCACCGGAACGATCTCCTCGAATAGCAGTCGGCGGAGCCATGCCCCCATTTCGTCGTCGAGTACGGCATCGCGAACGATTTTGAAGCCACGGGGAATCGCCCGCTCGGCCAGCGCAGTATGGGCTCCATTGAGAATGCGAACCTTGCGCAGACGGAACGGTTCAACGTCGTCGACCTGCTGGACGGCCGGGTGGCACACCCAAGGATGCAGGTCTGGATCTTCTTCAATCGGGGTCTCTGGATCGATCCGCTGAAGGACCCAAAGTGCGAACGGTTCGGCGGTGGCCATGAGGGAATCTTCGCGTGCGATGGGATCGTCGTCGCCCGGGGCGGTGACGATACGATCGACCAGTGTATTATACCAGCGGCACCGATGGGCGATCCAATCCTTCCGGTCGCTACCAAACAGCCATCGCCGAGCATGTTCCATGACCAACTCGCGGAGCCGCATTCCGTTAACCTCGAACAATTCGCAGGGAAGAATCGACAACGGCGTCGCCCCCTTTTCGAAGCGGGCCATCAACACGGCCAGCAGCTTAGCTGGGAACGACTTCGGGGCATTTTGAGAATCGGGCAGCGCGACGGCATCTTCCTCCTCTAAAACATAGCCGGCCTCCGTGACATTGGAAACCACCCAATGCAAATGGTCGCTTTCGGCCAGTTTTTCCACCTCGGCCCAATCGCGGGTGGCGACCAAGGCACGAGAAACGCTCTTCACTTGGCGAACCTGGTCGACTTGGTCGTCGCCCTCGATGCCCCGAACGGCCAAATGATACATTTTCTGCTGTGCGTCGAATTGACGGACACGTTCCTCGCCGGTCGACTGCACCATGACAATGCTTCCAGGCCCGGAATCGCCCCCCTGCTCGTTGAGCTGGTCGGCGAAAAAATCGACGAATCCTCGTAGAAATCTCCCGGTCCCGAACTGCAACGTCCTTTCCGTCGGCATTTGGTATGAAATACTCAACCGCTGGCTCGGGACCGCCCGGACTGTCCGGGCACAAGCAATGACCCTCCATCCCATGCGTCCGCACTTCGAGACCGGTGTAGTATCACCGGTGCGGATCCCCGATCATGTCGATATCATTGCCGAACTCGCCTGCGGCGCCCAGGCCCGGATGCGCTTCTCCTCAATCATGCCGGGTAAGAAATCCCACAGAATCACCATCTGCGGGACAAAGGGGTATCTGCAGTATGACTGTATTACGGGAAAACTTTTCGGTACCGGAGTAGAAGAAAATAGTTCCGAAGCGGCGCACGGTATGGATGAATTAAAAGAAATATCGATTCATCCGGACGAAAAGACCGGATGGCGGGTAGAAGCAGAGTTCGTCAACGCGATACGCGGAAGTGAATCAGTACAATTTACAACCTTTGAAGACGGGCTGTCCTACATGCAGTTTACGGATGCTGTATGGGAAAGCATTGAGGAAGGGCGAAAGGTCTGTCTGAGATAAAAGAATAAAAAATTCAGCAGGCCCCGGCCGGAATATTGATTATTTTTCACCTTTTTACTATGATCTTAACCGTACCGTAGGTACATAAAGCGGACAGACGGACCCTCCATGCTAACGGTGTCTGCTTTCATCTTTTCATAGAGTAGCCGTTGCACAGACGGCTGTTTAGGAAGCGTCAAAGCACTTCCGGTAAAGGTGTGAAAATGCAGGGTGGTCCGGCTGTCACAAGGTTTTTTTCAGTATTCTATATAAAAAAAATCCTGTTCTGAAGCCGTAAAATATAAGCCCTTTTTATCTTCTTTTGCTCCCCCTTACCGGAGCTGGTTGAAGCTTCCGCCTCGCAACAAGGAGGTGGATGTATTGAATGTATTGATTCCAAGGAAAAATGCAAGCCTTACGGCTTCGGCAGAATCCCGCTGTGATTACACGGAATACAGT
>CAZEMW010000571.1:0-3097 GCA_964513105.1 uncultured Fibrobacterota bacterium | reverse complement strand
TTCCGGATGAAGCCCCGTGAGTCGTTACGGCGACCAGCAGCAAAAAGGCAATCCCCAAGAAAACAGATTTCATCATAGCCCTACTTGGTGTCTGTCCGAAAACACCGGTTCATCGAGCTGAGTGGAGATGAACCCCCTGTTTCCGGCCGAAAACGGGCACCTTCCCGATGTGTTATCGGGACTCGGCATCCGTTTTCGAGGCTTTTCGGACAGGCACTACTTAATCTGGTGACTGATCCTATCTCGGTCAACCCGTACACGCCCAACCCACGGAACCGAAATCGCTACTCGATTGAAAAACTCCGAGCTGTCGATCCGCGAATACTTTGATACAGATCCAATCATTACAGGCGGTGGGCAACACTCACCGCCGGATTTATTATTACGAGTGAAACAACAAAACAGTCTCTTTCGATTCAAGGTAGTATGTCAGTATTCGGAACTGGAATCGGCCGGGGAAACCGTTTCGTCTTCAATCTTTTCCGAGACAGCTTCCCCCCGAGAGGATTCTTCGAAAAGCCTCTCCAGCCCGGAAATAACAGTCGCCGGACTCACCCGAATCAAACACACCCTTGAATTGCGAAGACAGATGTTTCCGCCGTGAGCATGGCATGGGCGGCAGAAAAGCTGAGTCTCAAAAACCTGGTACGGAGGATCGCCGTACGGATAAAAGCCCCAGTGCCGCGTTGTTGAGCCAAACACAATCCCGGTCGGAACACCACATGCACGAGCCAGGTGCGAGAGACCGGTATCGTTACCCAACGCCAAATCACACTCCGTCAGCATTACCCCGATCTCATGCAAAGTACGTCTCCCGGCGTACGAATCCGCGCCGGTGCCCAAATCGAGCGCCATGCGATCGGCTGCAGGTTGATCAGTCGGTCCACCGAAAATGAGTACGTTCCAATTTCGACCGAGAGCCCATCGACCGACCTCCACATAATACTCCCGAAGCCACTGTTTGTTTTTCCACGCGCTGAAAGGAAACAGCGCCAGCTTTTTTTTGCCGCGAAGACCGGACTCAAACCCGCGCTCCTGCCGGCCGCGACGAAAAGTCAGGCGTACCGCAGGCAGTTTATTATGATCGGCCGGAGCCTTCAGACCGGCGGCTTGAATGTAGCGGGCAACTATATTTTGCGCCGGATCATACCGGTTGTTTCGCATAAAAAGCAGCAAGAGCCGCTTACCATGCAATTTGTCCAACGCACCGCTTCGAATCTCCCCAAAATACTTCTGTCGATACTTTCTTGAATTCCGATTGTTCTGAAGATCGAGAATATAATCCCAATTGCGTCCGGACAGCTCCTTGAACGTCCTCCGTCGGGTTTTCTTCGTCACGGCATGTATTCGATGTATACGTGTGTCGTCCTTATAGAAACCGGCGTACCGTTCATCGGTGATCAGGTGAATGTGAGCTTCCGGCCAGGCATCCAGGAGTGCAGGTAACACCCCGGAAACGAGAACTACATCTCCCATGGATGAATACCGTATCAGCAGGACATGTGGAATATTCTCTTCCCCGGATACTTCATCGGTAGAAGCATCAGCACATTTCTTACGGCTTCTGAATAGACCAATCAAGTTCACGATGCAGTACCGGATAAAACCGGAATTTCCGGAAAGAAATACTCTTCAGGATCGACCGGCCTGCCGTTAAGCCGGATTTCATAGTGCAGGTGAGGCCCGGTCGTAAGCCCGGAAACTCCGATGGTACCTATCTGAGCACCTTTTCCGATATGCCTTCCTTTTGCGACGGCAATGGAACCCAGATGCGCATATACGGTAGTGAGTCCATTTTGATGCTGAACCACAATTCGACGTCCCCATGTCGGATGGTTTTCGGTAGAAATGACTTTTCCCTCAGCCGCGGATACAACAGGCGTTCCTTTTGGGGCCGCGAAATCCACTCCGTAGTGCAGTTTCATGCTTCCGGTGAATGGATCACGCATTTCACCGAATCGGGCGGTAATAGCGCCTTCCGGACCAACCGGACGAATGGTAGGTAGAGCATTCCAGCGGTTCTTTCCCCTCTCGAGAGTTGTGAGATCGGTAAGTAAGGCTTCGGTGGCAATCGCCGACATCAGCATATCATCCACATCCTTCAAGGCTGATATTGGTTCGGTTGCGAGAAGAGTATCCCCCGAAGGCCGATTATCCACCTCGACGGCATGAGCAATCGAACGACGAGCATTCTCAAGGCTCTCGATTTCCGAGCCGAGAGTGACGAGCATTCCTCGCATGCCGTGGATTCGACGAAACAGCTTTTCATTCTGCTCGGCCAGATTTTTCTTCTGATTCTGCTCGACTGCGTCGGCGGAGAGGTCATTCAGGGGAATAAGATATCCGACAAACCCAACTAGACTCAACAGAACCACGCAAACCACAAGTGAAACGCGGACCCGCAACCGGATCCGCGTGCGATTCGGCGGTAGAAACAATATCGTTCGGCGATGAACGCCCATTACACTCCCGTTACCTCATCATCGGAGCATTCCTCTTTTGCGGCCTTAACCTCGTCGGGAACATTTTTGATTTTCTCCGCGAGTTCATCGAGTTCTGCTCGAAGCTCTTTCACGTTTTCGACCGCCTTCTTGATAACGATATCTTCCGGGACCTCCGAGCTTCTTCCTTCATCCATAAGGTCATAGACTCGTTCACCAATGTCTACGAAATTACGCTCAATCTTACGCTTGGCGGCCATCTCTTCGACCTTGAGCTTCCCAACTTTGGTATACTCTTCGATTTTTTCCATGGACATGCTCGCGCCGTCCCTAAGGCTTTTCTTAATCTTTTCCCAAACATTGTCGGCTTCCATCGCACCCTCCATTGTTGGATGATTATGAACTCTCGAAGCTCAAAACAAAGCTACATTAACCGCCACCGTGACGGTTTCCGGCTCATTGGTTATAAAATACCACATATACTATACATTAGTGCAACCAACATGCCTATTCAAGGAAGCGTCCCAGTTTTTCTACCCAAAAATCACCCCAAATGGGCAATCGAAGACAGCCCCTTAGCCCAAGTTTCGCAGTCGAAAGCGAGCAGTATGCGTAAGATATTGTGCGAGATTGACTTACAAAAAGCGCAGGGGTAT
>CAZEMW010000570.1:0-3102 GCA_964513105.1 uncultured Fibrobacterota bacterium | reverse complement strand
TGCGGTAACCTTTCTTCTTTGTGATCCCGGCATCCTCCGACACAGGTGTCGCAGTCGAAAGCGAGCAGAAGGCCGTGTGTCGGTTGCGAAACCCGGGCTAACGGCAGATACCTTTATCTCGACAACATCAGATTTGGTATAGGTCATGATGTGCTTCCCCGGGAGGAAATAGAATGCGTTGGTTTTCGATAGTTCTAATACCGACAGTGCTCACAGGTAGTTCCTTTGGTGACAATATTCCCTTCAGCTCTGATGATCTCTCCCAATTCCTCGACCATCAGTCGGCGAAAATCCTATACTCGCGTTCTGTTCGCGAAGACAATTCCACCACAACAGAACTCATGCTTATCGATGCTTCAGTGGAACCGCCTCAGGCGCGGTTCGTCTGCGAAGGGCATTCACCGAGGCTAAACGCCGATGGGACGGTCATTGCCTATCGAGTCGACAAAACTCTGTATACCTGTCCGGCAATTCCCAACTGCCCTGAATCCAAACGAACAGAGATCTCCGGCTCAGCATCCTCCGTGCACTGGTGGCGACATCCCGGCACGGCGAAAGACTATCTGCTCTATGTGACTGGGAAAACCCTCTACTCACGTGAAGTAGATTCCGAGGGCAAACCGAAAGCGTCCGCAACAAAGCTGTTCGACAATGAGTTTTCCCAATATGCCGACGGGGGAAGGTCGGGCGACGGAAGTCTCATCGCCTGTCATATCGAAGGGGCGGGGGTATTCGAGGTATCGCCGGCAGAAGGTACGGAAGGGCTTTCACATTCATCATTTGTGTACTACAAGGGAGATCTGAAGGCTGATCCTTACATTAATGGGGGGGTACTGTTACGCAACGATGAGCCCGGCGGTCAGATCGAACCAGCCTTTTTACCGGGCCGTTGCACATCTGCCGGGAGGCCATCTGGAGCTGTATGTGCGTGGCTATGATACCGGCGGAAAAGAACTTTCCACCAACAGCTACAATATCCCGGGGTATAAGGAAACCGGGAACGTGTTGTCCAGGGTACGACCGGCAGACTACGATACGAATTTTTCGTACGTTGAAAACCCCCAGTGGTCGAACGACTCTCGCTATCTGACGGCAACGTTCACCTTGAAATCCGCCGACAACAGAAGAGATCTGCATCTGATCAATCTGACGACGCTTGAAGTATTGAACATTGTCGCGGGTCCGCACTCTGTAGGAGAGTCGAGTGCTTGGATCGGGGAAGGGGCGGTAGGTCCTCCGGATGCGGTGGTCGTAGCCGATCCGACGCGTGGTGTTGCACCGTTGACGGTTTCGTTCAGCGGTCATCAATCGGGGGGAAGCCCCGCCGACTATACCTGGTCCTTTGGTGACGGAGAAGGTGCGACCGGAGTGAATGCCTCTCACACGTATACAAATCCCGGTTCTTTTTCGGCAAAACTGGTTGTTTCAAACAAGAACGGATACGATTCCACCCAGGTTGAAATCATCGTAGATGAGCATCAGGCGTTGCCTGATCGCATAGAGATTCGTCCCTCGGAACCGGTGTTTGTTACGTGTGGGAGGGGACAGCAATTCTCTGCAACCGTGTTCGATGATTTCGGCAACGAAATCCCGGATGCTTTGACGACCTGGTCGGTGCGTGGGAAGGGAGGAAGCACAATCACCGAGGAAGGGCTTTTCCGGGCGGGAGGATTCGAAATGGTATGTGATACAGTCGTCGCATCAAGCGGAGGCATCGAGAAAAGACGCATCGTAAATCTGCGCCCCGAGCCGATGCTGCTTGTCACCGCAATGGGGGAGCGGACCTGCACCGTCGGTGACGCGATCGAAATTGAGTATCGATATGATCCTCTTGTGGTGACGCGGCCCGTGGTTGAGTTTTCGCCCAACAGCGGCATAAACTGGGTTGCGATCGATGCCGATACCGCCGGTGCCGATCCGGGGGATGGAATCCTCACAAAAGAGTTTACCTGGGTGATACCTTCGAGCATAGCAATACCAGGTGGGAACCAATCTCTGTCGACGGTTTCTCCCAACTGCCGTATGCGGATCTATGATTATCATCAGAATGTAGATCCCGTGATTTGCGAGAAGGCCTTTGCCATTATTGAAGAAAACGTGGCGCTTCTCGAACGCATGGACGGGAAATGTGAGGAGAAACTGCGAGTTACCGTTCTTCGTAACGGACTCAGCATCCAGCTTCCATCCCTGCACGATCCGGTTCTGATACGAATAGTGGATACGAAGGGACGCAGGCATTATGAACAAAAAACGGTCACGAATGTGCGAATAGACCTCGCCGTTCCGGAGATCCTGCTGATCGAAATCAGATCTCTCGGAGGGGACATACTACAACGCCGGTTGATTTCCGGGGCAATATTGAAGTAGAATAATGCGAAAGAAGTAACACCGGTGGTCCGCGCAGCTCTCATGCGGATAAGATCAAGGGAAAGGATACAGATGGACGACTTGCAGAGAGAAAAGGAAAAGGGATTGGATCCGTGGTATGTTAAGGATGTATTTCCGCGCAAATGGCTCATGAAATCACGCCATCAAACTCCCGGATTCGGACTTGCGGCCCAGCTTTTTGCCGTGATGTGCAAATTCATTATTGCCAAACTCGGGCCGGAAGAAGGTGAATCGCTTATTCGTGAAGCTGTGGAGTATTTCGGCAGAGAACGGGGAAAACGCATCGCCGAGAAAGTGAAAAAAATGAACAAACCGCTTTCTCTGAAGAACTGGATTCTGTATACCGATGTGTCCAGCGCTAATTTTCCGGTGCATGTCCGTTTTGAGAATGGGGATCTGGCTGCCGACGTGTACGCGTGCAGTTTCAACAAGGCCGCCGAGGAGTGGGGGTTGGGCGAGTATTCCGCTTACTACTGTAAGTATGCCGATTACGCCATTCTTGAGGGGTACAATCCCGATGTGAAGCTGGAACTCGAGCAGCGACAGAAGACCGGATGCGATCACTGCAAATTTCGGTATATTATGAAAGAAGATAATAAGGGAAGCAAGAGATAGGCGTTTTCGGTATTCAAACGACGGTTGTCAATAATTTGAGAGATTAAGAGCGAGGAAAACGCGCGAGTCCATCAAAGGCCTAAGTCGAAACGGCCGTTT
>CAZEMW010000569.1:0-3104 GCA_964513105.1 uncultured Fibrobacterota bacterium | reverse complement strand
CGTTGGTGGTAGTATTTGAGAGGAACCACGGAGAGCTTGGCGCGGCAAAGCCGCAACCAAAGAATTTCATCTCTCGTGCTCGTGCGCGTAACTCGTAATCGACGATTTGTTGCGAGCACAGTCGAATCCGATTACGAGCACCGAGATTGCTTTTGGGGGTGAGATGGGATTTGATATGCTCTTCATGGTGCCGAGAAGCGGCACGGGGGTTGATAACCGCAGCATTTCTTATTTGTGGACGCCGAGCGCGGAGTGCCGGATGGGAGGAATTTGGTACGACGGGACATTGTCGTGACCGGCCTCCACGGGACGCGTTTCTTCGCGCTTGAGCCGCACCACCAGGGGGATACGCGCGGCTTAGCCGCAACAAGGGTAGCTCATCCCTCGTGCTCGTGGTCGTGCTCGTGCTCGTGGTCGTAATCGTAATCGAAGCCTGTTGCAGGCTCCGTCGAAGGGAGCACGAGCACCGGTCTGCCGACACTGGTCTGAGCACGAAGTAACCCCAAAACAATGACTTACAAGAGATTTCTTGTAAGAAAAACAAGTTTTTGCAATTGAGCAGCACGGAGCGCGCAGAGAGAATTTGGCGAATATATGGTTGGAAACAGTGTGATTGCGGGTTCAGCACCTCTCGAACTCCGCCCTTCGTGCCCCACAACAATGAATCCCCCCCAAAAAAAAACGGGCTCCGTCGGAAACGGAGCCCAATAGAAAACACACCAGCGTTTACCGGTATTGCTACTTACACCGTATACGTCGAGGCGGAAACGTCGCCGCCGGTGCCGGTCCAGTTGGTGTGGAAGAACTTTCCGCGCGGCTGATCGATACGCTCGTAGGTGTGCGCACCAAAGTAGTCGCGTTGGGCCTGCAGCAGGTTCGCCGGAAGGCGCTCGCTTCTGAAACCGTCGTAGAAGGCAAGAGCGGTTGTGAAAGCCGGCACCGGAACACCGAGTTCAACCGCCTTAGTCACGACCTTACGCCATGATGCCTGGCATCCATCGATCACTTCACGGAAGTAATCGTCGAGAAGCAGGTTGTTGAGATCCGGGTTCTTATCGAACGCTTCTTTGATTTTGCCCAGGAACACCGACCGGATAATGCAGCCACCGCGCCACATCAGAGCAATGCCGCCGTAGTTCAGATTCCAACCGTACTCTTTCGCCGCTTCACGCATCAGCATGTAGCCCTGCGCATAGGAAACGATCTTCGAAGCCAGGAGCGCTCTGCGAATATCTTCGACGAATTCCTTCTTGTCGCCTTCGAATTTCTGATTCGGGCCCTGCAGGATTTTTGAGGCCTGAACCCGTTCGTCCTTCATTGCCGAAAGGCACCGTGCGTACACGGCTTCACCGATAAGCGTCACGGGAATGCCGAGGTCCAGAGAACTGATACCGGTCCACTTCCCCGTTCCTTTCTGTCCGGCGGTATCCAGAATAGTGTCGACCACATAGGTACCGTCATCGTCTTTCTTGCCGAGAATATCGCGGGTGATCTCGACAAGATAGCTGTCCAACTCCCCTTCGTTCCACTCGGCGAAGACTTCGTGCATTTCCTGGTTGCCCAGCCCGAGTCCCTCTTTCATCAACTGGTATGCTTCGCAGATAAGCTGCATATCGCCGTATTCGATACCGTTGTGGGTCATTTTGACATAGTGCCCGGCACCGTCTTCCCCAACCCAGTCACAGCATGGCTCGCCCTGTGGAGTCTTGGCGCAGACCGCCTGAAAAAGATCTTTAACCAGCGGCCAGGCTTCGGGATTTCCACCGGGCATCATGGACGGACCGTGGCGTGCACCTTCTTCACCACCGGACACACCGGTTCCGATATACAGAATTCCTTTTTCATCGAGATATTTCGTTCTTCGGATAGTATCGGGGAAATGCGAGTTCCCACCGTCGATGATCAGGTCGCCTTTGTCCAGATGCGGCAGAAGAGTCTCGATGAATTTGTCGACCGCGTCCCCGGCCTTGACCAGAAGCATGATCTTCCTCGGACGTTTCAGCATCGAGATCATCTCTTCGATCGAGTGCGCTCCGAGTATTGTATCCCGTCCTTTTGCCGCGCTGTTCAGGAAGTCGTCAACTTTGGAGACGGTGCGGTTGTACGCGACAACCGTATAGCCCTTATCATTCATATTAAGGATCAGATTCTGCCCCATGACGGCCAGGCCGATCAGAGCGATATCCCCTTTTGGTTCCGACATGCTTCCATCCTTTCGTAAAAGTTATACTGCATAACCGGTTGATTGGCATTGTTCTCAACGAATCCGATGTGTGGATCCCTTACAGCACGGCGAGATAAAAACAGCTCCTCAGGTGTGCGTACTCTTCAGCCTGAGACCTCAGTTTTATGCCGCACTGTGGTCCGTACAAACAAGTGATCACATCTTGAATCGATCTTTATGTGCCCAGAGCCCGACCGCCGGATTGGAGATATAGAAAACCTCTTCACCATCAGGCATTGTATTGAACCCGTCGACAAGCTTCGACCGGTCGTATCGAGCCGAAAACTCCTCGAGATCGCCATACGCAAAATTGACCGATTCGATCTCTTCCCGTGTCAGTTTGCCGGGACAATACGTCACCGAAAAACGTCCTTCACTCGAGCCGTGTATCAGATGTGCCGCAGCACCGAGATTCCCGGCCAAATCTTCATTTTCCTTCACCAGCTCAAGTACCCTGTCCGTACCTGCGTACCCGTATTTTCGAATCAGTATATCGATACCCGGATCTTCACCGAATTCCCGTACACCGGGCGCAAGGACAATAAGCTCGGCGCCGTCGGCAAGTGCCATGCGCGTACGATACACGGCCTTGTTTCCAAGCCAGGTGCTTTTGAACTCCGAAGGATCGAGGTAGACCACCGCTTTTTGTATCGGCCGATCCAGCATTTCAAAATTGACTTTCAGGCTGAGCGCCGCAGCCTTTTCAAAGCACTCGACATCATCGCCGATATACATGCCCCGGGCCACGAGAGCCCCCGAAGCATCCCGTCCGACAACGGTCTGGACATACACAATGGGAAGATCTTGTGCAAAATGGTCCGAGGCGTAGTTGAGTACGCTACGGACCGGGTTGTGCGCTCTGCCCATAATCCGTTCCATA
>CAZEMW010000568.1:0-3114 GCA_964513105.1 uncultured Fibrobacterota bacterium | reverse complement strand
AGGCCGAGGAGGCGAACGACAAAGAACGCATGAAATACTGGTCTGATGTGACCGACGGCATTCACAAAGACGTAATTGAGCAATTCTTGCTCATGCGGGTCACCGCTATGTACCTTATTAAGACAGAAAAAGAGGAGCAATGGGACGGTTTTCAAAAGCAGCTCGCCGCGCTAAAGAAAGGTTTGACTGATTGGGAAAACTCGATCTCGGGAAACACGCAATTAAGCAATGCCGCCGACGTCCTTCAAAAACTCTTTGAGAACTACGAGAAAGCCGGCGACCAGTACTACGCCGGTATTCAGGAGAAAGAGAAAGCCGACAAAGAAATGAACCGAACAGCTTCTTCGGTGCTTGCATCGATTACGGGACTCGATGAGAGACTGACCGAAGACATGACCCGGACGGCAGCCCAGACAAATACAATTGTCCTTACAATAACCATTATCGGAATTCTGGTAGGAATTGCAGCGGCCTTTTTCATTACCAGAAGCATTGTGGGACCGATTAACAAAGTCATAAGCACCCTGCGAAACGGATCCGATCAGGTATCGCAGGCATCGGGCCAGCTCTCCGAGTCAAGTCAGCAGCTTTCGGAGGTGGCAAATGAACAGGCGTCCAGTCTGGAAGAGATCTCCAGCAGCCTTGAAGAGATGTCTTCTATGACTAAACAGAGCTCGGGGAATGCCCAACAGGTGCACAACCTTACGACCGAAGCGCAGGGCCTGGTGCAGAAAGGGAAAGCCTCGATGTCGAGTCTTGCCGAGGCAATGTCCGGCATCAAGCATTCTTCGGATTCAACGGCACGAATCATCAAGACAATCGATGAGATTGCTACGCAGACAAATCTTCTGGCGTTGAACGCCGCGGTTGAAGCTGCGCGAGCCGGTGAAGCGGGCCGAGGGTTCGCGGTCGTAGCCGAGGAGGTACGGAGTTTGGCTCAGCGTTCGGCCCACGCGGCAAAGGAGACGGCTGAACTGATTGAAGGCTCGCAGGAACGCACCGGCAGTGGGGTAACGCTGGCGGAACAAACTCAGGGAGCCATAACGGCAATCGCCGAGAGCACGGAAAAAATTGCGCAACTGATAGCGGAGATTACGGAAGCCACCAAGGAGCAGTCGCAGGGCATTGATCAAATCAATACCGCAGTAGCCGAGATGGACAAAGCGACGCAGCAGAACGCGGCGAATTCCGAAGAAGCAGCCTCCGCGAGCGAGGAACTCTCGGGCCAGGCGGAGACGTTGAATACGGTGGTTGCCGATCTGATACAAGTTGTCACGGGGAGTGGAAACGATATTCAGTCCCGGAATCGTATCGGTGGGTCGGGAACACACAAGGCCTTGCCGAGGAGTGGTAAATCGAGCATACACACCCATAGCATCGGCGGAAGCATCGGTCAAAAAAATCGCAAAGGCGACTCCGGCTCAAACTCTCGCTCTCACACAGAGGTATCTCCCGAGCAGGTCATTCCGCTCGACGATCGTGAAGATATGTCCGACTTCTAGGAATTTGAAACTGTACAAAAAATGAAAACGCGAACGGCCGGATACTCCGCATGGGACTCTATCCGGCCGTTTGCCGTTCTTCGAGATGTCCTGAAAAAAAGACTAAATCAATTTGCACCGGACCGACACCGCGGTCAATCAGTGATAGGACAGCAGAAACCGCTCGATAAACTCATCCAGATCACCGTCGAGAACGGCACCGGTGTTTGATGTTTCCACTTCGGTCCGATGATCCTTCACCATATTGTAGGGATGAAGCACATAGGATCGAATCTGACTTCCCCACTCGATTTTCTTCTTGTCGGCAAGTTTGTCCTGCCGTTTCTTCTCTTCCTCTTCCTTCTGAAGCTGCTTCACGCGCGCTTTCAGCATCCGCATGGCTGTTGCCCGATTCTTCATTTGCGAACGTTCATTCTGACACTGCACGACAATGCCGGTTGGTACATGAGTAATACGAACCGCCGAATCGGTTTTGTTCACATGCTGCCCTCCCGCCCCGCTGGCACGATAAGTGTCGATCCGAAGATCCTTTTCCTCGATATCGACGTCGTCGACTTCTTCTATTATAGGATACGCATATACCGAGGCGAATGAAGTATGCCTTCGGGCATTGGAGTCGAACGGAGAAATCCGCACCAGACGATGCACGCCGACCTCTGCCTTGAGATGTCCGTATGCGTACTCACCTTCGACCTCCACCGTGACGCTCTTGAGACCGGCTTCTTCCCCGGGAAGAATATCGAGAACGGTATAGCTGTAGTCTTTCCGTTCCATCCAGCGGCAGTACATGCGGTACAGCATCTCACACCAGTCACAGCTCTCCGTTCCCCCGGCACCGCTATGAATCGTGATCACGGCGGAGGCACGGTCGTCCTCCCCTCCGAGCATCCGTAAAAATTCCAGATGCTCGACATCTTTGGCGAGCTTGTCGATCTGTCCCTCGAGTTCTTTGAGGGTCTGTTCGTCTTCCTCTTCAAAGGTAAGTTCGAGGAATCCGGAGATCTCCTCCATATCATGCTTTGCCTTTTCCCACGGCTCAACAATCGACTTAAGCTCTTTTATTCGCTTCAGCACTTTCTGGGCATTCTCCTGATCCTCCCAGAATTCGCTTGATGTCCCGGCCGCCTCGAGTTCTTTTATCTTTTTCTGATTGGAATCGACGTCAAAGATACCCCCTGAGTTCCTCAATACGCCTTTTCAGATCATCCAGTCTTTCTGTCGCATTCGTTTCAATCATATCTTCTCTACTCCATGTTGAGTTGCCGGCAATCGTGACCGGAAAAAGGGCAGACCAAAAATAAACTTCGGTACCACCGTCGGAGGTGTACACGGATCCACGATAGACGTTTCCTCCGGGCGATTACGCTTAGCGGGCAAGGGTATGATTCATAGATCACGATTTCTACAGCGGCTCAACTGGATTGGGGGATAATTACAGCCCAGGAGATCATATTCCTCTGCATCTTCCGAGGATGCTCGTTTTTCTGCAATCCGATTCATTAGATTCTTTGTCTGACAAATCCACGCTTTACTTCGGCACGCTCAGCACAAGTTTTAGCGTATTATTTGTCCACAAAGGTTCTTTCTGTTTGACCTTTGATCTTAGACCTTT
>CAZEMW010000567.1:0-3115 GCA_964513105.1 uncultured Fibrobacterota bacterium | reverse complement strand
GATATCTATACAGAGCGATGCATAGCTGCGGTTTACGGATGTCATATCGTTGAATTATATCCCTGAGGATCATTGTGTCAAAGTATTCACGCAGGAGCGTTTCGCGTATTCGGGTGTTTTCTCCCGGCAAGGCGGGGAAGCCTCCCCAATGCAAGTATTCGTCAAACAACCTCTGAAGGTGTGCTCGTCCGGTGGTTGAGGTTAACGAAAGATTTTCAGAATCCTTAAACCGGAGGAATTCCCTGAAGCTCAAAGGGTACATTGAAGAGGATATCGATTTGCCGCGAAGGGTGGTTGATATATCGGTTCTCAGCATTCGTGACGAAGATCCGGTCACGACGACTCTCCAGTTGGGATTTCTTGAGAGATCCACGACAAAATCTTCCCAGCCTTCAACTCGATGAATTTCGTCAAACACGAAGAGCAGAGAACGTTTCAGATTTGCCTTTGGAGTCATCTCAAGAAAGGTGTCTTGTAGCATAGTGAGATCCGGCGCCCCCATTCTGGAGAGATGGGGATTGTCGAAATCTACGTAGCAGATATCCTGAATGCTCTCAAGTCGGCCGGCATCGAGGAGTTCCCGGGCCAACTGCAGCACTCGAAAGCTTTTTCCGGAACGGCGAGCACCTATGACTGTGGAAACGGTTCGATCGGCCGTCGCCACCTCCTCGTCTCTACGAACGAATGCAGGCAAGCCCATTTCCCGGAAATCCGAGATTTCACGCCGTATTTCGTTTTTTAATTGTGTCATCGCGATATTTTGTCGATCCTGGGTGAGATACTCTGACAGGCGCACAAAATGAGCGCCCTGCTTTCAGGATGCACTTTGGTACGGTTTCCAAACCAAATATAGCTTTTTATGGATCGTTTTTCAAACCAAATATTAGAAAAACTGAACTCCTGGTACTGGAAACCAGAACGATGACCAAGCCGGCAAAAGAGCGAGTGTCAGGTTCGGAAAACAAAATTGCACTTTCCTGCACTGAAATGCAGGCCGGCACCGGGTGATGAATGATCCATGCCGGTCTGTATCCCCGGACGCCCGATTACGATTACCTGAATACGCAATATCGGCCCGGCAGAACTCGGTCGCCTCTTTAGAGCCTCCCTCAAACATGCCGCCGGGCTGTCGGTGGTTCTGGGCGGTACGCTGTTTCGTTTTGGTCGAAGCATCGTCAGTGCTTCGCTGGACGCTGATTGGCTGTAGGGCTTTGAACAGGATGAAAAGTTCGCTTTGTTTATGTTCTTACAGTTCAAATTTGTCAGGCATTTGATGAGCGACCGTTCAGCGTTGCCGCCGAAGAGCCCAGGATGTTTGGGGCCTGCCCCCTTCAATTTGGGAATGCGGATTTCGAATTTCGGATTGAAAGCATGGCAGAATCCGAAATCCCTCGGCGGCAACAAAAAAGAAGGCACCAACAAGGCTTCACCGTTTCCAAAGGATTCGCCCAAAAGACCGAATATGATCGGCAAGTTCTTTGTTGGAGAGATTTGATGCATCAAGAACATCAAACTTGTACGGTAGGAGTGATTCTTCATTCAACTCGGTTCGGAGGCTGGATACTGTTCGGTAGGTAACATTCTCCCCACGAACCCCGAGATCTACGTCGGAGCCGGTGCGGAAATTGCCCATGGCACGGGAACCGAAAATGATGATCTCTTCTATCTCGGGGTGGTGTGCGGCCGAGTTTGTGATTGTGTCAAGGTCGGAGTCGCTGAGACCATACGGCATGACTAGATTTCCTGTTTTAGTCTGTTATACAGTGTTTGGATTGCAGGAAAATAGTCCTCACGAATGAGGCATTCCACCTTTTGGGCTATTGCTTCTTCGTAGGCATGAGTTGTGAGATTTCGATCGTCCAATGCCCGCATCCACACATGTCCGTCTTCGATCAGCCCTGTTTGAAATCCCTGCTTGATCGCCTCCCTCGGACTTCTCACGGTATACCCCTCGGATTCAAGGTAGTCTTTCAGCGTTTTCCACGACAGCTCGAATGCAATCTCAAAGAACTGTAAGAGACCACCGCGTTCAGCCTCGGAAGGATTCTCGATCGCGATTGTTCTTTGAAGAAGTGCAAAAGCTTTCTCGAGGTTCGCGAATCTTTGGCGTCGACGAATGTCTTTGTTGGTCATGTAGGTATTCTTCCTCCTGAATTGATAATAAAAATACTTAATTCGAGGCAAATGAGGACGTTCGGCATCGCCGATTTTGATTTCGCGTTCTTCTCCCGGCAGTATCTATCGACGAAAATCCTGTACATCCTTCCATCCCGACCATCCTGATTCAGACAATTTCCCCCAATGCCGCTCAAAACACTTGCATTGCGTTATGCACATTGCGTAACGGCTGTTGTTCAATTCACCATTTCACGATGGGGATATTATATTTCAGAATCGATTGTACGTCCTTTTGTTCCGAACCGGTGAATTCTAAACGGAGTACCTATGGCAAGCTTCCGCGATAGACTGGCCCATTTAAGTCTCAACAAAGCCTCAAAACTTTTGGGGCCGCGAGGGAAGACGTATATAATGAGAGGGGGAAAGACCATTCAGAATATTTCTCCCGAGGTGGAACTGAAACGAGATGTTCTTCGAGTTGTGCTGCCCAATGCGCGAGTCTCTCTTGTCGATGATCCTCTTTCGGTCGGCAAAATACGGCTATTGTGTGATTCCTGCGACGGCGCCTGCGTGCACAAGGGTGCTGCGCTTTCTCTGGTGCTCGAGGATAAGATGAGCCTGGGACTTGCCGCACCCCCTCCCGACGAAGAAGATCCCGGAGCACTGACGGAAGAAGAACTGGTTGAGCGAGAGCTTGCCCGAAGAGACGATCGGGCGCAAAAGGAACGAATGCGAGTTCGATCGAGTGAACCCAGAAAGCTATGGACCGATTACACCGTCCAAAGCGAAGAGTCGGGAAAGACCTACCGGGTTGCGCTTCGAGGACTTGAGCGAGGCGAATCGTACTGCACCTGCCCGGATTTCAGGAAAAACACACTCGGAACCTGCAAGCACATTTTGCGGGTGATTACCTCGGCGAAACGCAAATTCTCCGCCGGGAAACTGAAACGCCCCTGGGTATGTCTCTTATACACAACTCCGAGCCCACGAGACCGTA
>CAZEMW010000566.1:0-3117 GCA_964513105.1 uncultured Fibrobacterota bacterium | reverse complement strand
AATAGACTGCTTACGTAATACGAGCCATTGGGGATGCTTTTGCGCCGATCACTTCGATATCGCTCAGTGCAGATGCCTGACGGTCCTGTTCACTACGGTACGCATCATAAGAAATGCGAAAAGGCGCGTCTCGCGGAGGCCGGTCACGAGGTCTTCCCGACGTACCACCGACCTCTCAACCGGCACTCCTGCTTTGCGGCGTCAGCAAAAACCAATATCTCAAAGAGGAAAACGGCAACGCTTCTGGGCACCAAACAACCAAATCATGAGCAACCCGGAAGCCACTGTCCCGTCCACAGCCTCTCGAGCTCCCCTTCCCCTCTGATTGCTTTTCTTTTGATCTTTAACCCAGGTTTCGCCGTTGGCTAAACCACCTCGACCCGACTCCGCTGTTTTCTCCGGACGATCTCCCGGTCGGCATCGACCATGATTTCCACGAGTTTCCGGAAGGTTACTTCAGGCTCCCAGCCCAATTTCGTCCGGGCTTTGGTCGGGTCTCCTATGAGGAGTTCTACTTCTGTGGGTCGAAAGTACTTGGGATCCACGCGAACGACGGTTTTTCCGGTCTGCTCACAAACTCCGACTTCATCGACCCCTTCACCGTCCCAGCGGATACTCATTCCAAGCCGAGAAAAGGCGTGGTCGATGAACTCTCGAACCGTGTGAGTTTCACCGGTCGCCACCACGTAGTCGTCGGGGATGTCTTCCTGCAGCATGAGCCACATGGCACGTACAAAATCCGGGGCATATCCCCAGTCACGTTTTGCCGACAGGTTTCCTATATACAGGCAGTCCTGCACGCCTTCACTGATAGCGGCCGCCGCCATGGAGATTTTGCGAGTTACGAAGTTTTCTCCTCGACGGGGCGATTCATGATTGAAGAGAATGCCGTTACTTGCGTGCAAATTGTACGCTTCCCGATAGTTCACAACAATCCAGTAAGCATACAGCTTGGCCGCGCCGTAGGGCGAACGGGGATAGAACGGCGTTGTTTCACTCTGCGGTATTTCCTGTACTTTTCCGTACAGTTCCGAGGTCGACGCCTGGTAGAAACGGGTTTTTATGCCGGTTTCCTTGATAGCATCGACCAGGCGAAGCGTTCCGAGCGCATCGGTTTCAGCCGTGTACTCGGGTACCTGAAACGAAACCTGCACATGCGACTGAGCAGCCAGATTATAGATTTCATCCGGATCGATTTTCTCAAGCAAACGATTCATGTTGCTGGAATCGGTAATATCACCGTAGTGCAGAAAAAGATTCACGTCTCGTTCATGGGGATCCTGATACACATGATCGATTCGCTTGGTGTTGAAGGTCGAAGCCCGTCGAATGATCCCGTGGACTTCGTACCCTTTTCGCATCAGGAATTCCGCAAGATAGGAACCGTCCTGGCCGGTTACACCGGTGATCAATGCACGTTTTTTCCGCATGGTCTGTTTCGCTTTCTTTGCACTACTATGGATGGATATGGTGTTTTCCCGTACCGGAGCCGTCTACACCCGTGATCTCGGTGAACGCCGTCTCCCCGTCGTCGTAACGGGTACATGGAATCCGGGTAGCCGAGTACGAAGGAGATCGGGCGGTTATTTTCCGTAGATAAGTTCGTGAAACAACTGCTCATACCCGGAGATCGTGTTTTCAATCGAATACTCTTCGAGGGCGGTTTTTCGTCCCCGGGCAATGAATTGTTCCCTCTTATTCTTATCATTCAGGAGGGTATTGATGCAAGCGGCAATTCCGTTGATGTCGCCGTCGTTGAACAGCAGTCCATTCTCGCCGTCCCGGACAACGTCGGGGATACCGCCGGCGCGGGTGGCGGCAACGGGAACACCAAGCGCCATCGCTTCGAGAAGTACCAGCCCGAATCCGTCGGAGATGGAGGGAAGGACTGCTGCGGAGAACAGCGGGTATAGGGAAAGTACATCCTTTATCGGCACAAGTCCGGCGTAGATTATTCGGTTACGTACCCCCAGGCGTTCAGCGACATCGTCGTACCTGCCAGGCTTCACCCCGGCCAAGAGCACACGAACGTTAGGGCTCAACCGAGGTATGGCCTTAATCAGCTGTTCCTGTCGTTTGGGGCGAGACACACATCCGACAATCGTATCGTCTCCCGTGATTTGGAATCTATCGCGAAAACAAAGAGTCTGTTCAGGGTCGACCTCCGAAAACCGCCCCTTCGGAATCCCATTCGGTATCGCGACCACATGGCCCCGGGGATACCCTTTTCTAAGGAGTATTCTGCGTAGATGGTGACTAACTGCCACCATTTTGTCGGTTCCGAAGGTATAGAACCATGAATGCAGAATACCGCCGGAGCTCAGAGGCGGCTGACGACGGGTATGCACAACTTTGACCGGTAGACGGTATTTCCATCGGGCGAACATACTACTGTAGCGGTCGCTGTGTGACTGGGCATTTATTAACTGTATTCCGTGTTCCGCAACGGCATCCCGAATCTCAATCATATTTGCTTTGTTGTAGCTACCTCCGAAAGTCATCGGAATGACCGTGACCCCAGCATGCTGCAGAAGACCGCACAGTAAGCAGCCTTCTTTAACTCCAAGATAGACTTCATGCCCCCGGTCCACCAACCCCCTTGAAAGGTAAAGTATTGAATTGGTAGATCCGGCGAGATGCCCTTCGCAGGTGAGTATTAGAATTCTTAGTTTGCGCATGCTCTACAAGTCACCTAAAAAGGGGCAGACGGATCGACCGCCTGCGTTCGTCTTCCACTTAAACACGTAAACCGGTTTCGCGACAGCAAACATCTCCCTATTTCATGCCCCTTGGAATACGAAGAGAACGTATATTTGATTATTACCCGACTTAGCGCCTTCTCGGTTAGAAAACAACCTAACGTCTTGCGGCGAGAATATGAAGGGCCGCGGTGCACACCTGTTAAGAAGACTAGAGATGTTTTTTTCAGTTTCCAAATACGGGTCCTCAGGGGAATCATCGTAATCCAAGCGAGCCGTTATACAGTAAAATACGTTAGCGACCGGGTTCTGCATACAATGCATAAGCCTACCAAACCGATCCACCATACATGTGAAGCATGTCCCCCCCCGGGATTTCGGTTTATGTTGTATATTCTGAATTGAGGAGACCGTCGGA
>CAZEMW010000565.1:0-3146 GCA_964513105.1 uncultured Fibrobacterota bacterium | reverse complement strand
GACATTCAGCGTATCTCATAAGGGATATGAGAAGATAAAAAGGAGATTAGCCGATTACCGCCGGGAAATCCTTACGATCGTCGACAATGAGACCGATAAGGCGGAGCGGGTGTATCATATGAATTTCCATCTTTTCCCGGTCACGAAACCAATTGAGGATGCCGAAGAATGAAAACACCTTTCCATACCGCGAAAACAGCAGGACTAAGCCTGCCCGGACGTGCCGGGACGGGATTGATTGGGACGTGCCGGCCTCTTTTCGTGTCACTAATGGCCGTGGCCTGCTTAATCGGGTGTTCGCCCACCCAACAAGCTTCGGGCGGAGGCTCCGGATCTGAGATCGTAGGCGTCGCCGAATACCCCGACTCCACATCAGAAGAAGCAAAGCGGCTCGCCGGTGCCGCATCGTTTCCGGTGGTTGGAGCACCGGTTTTCGTCTTCCCCAAAGCCGCGGCGCCCGATACGGGGTGGGTTGGGGCACCCCCGAGTCCGCGGGTGGTAACCGCCCGGGACGGGAGCTTCAGAGTGTTTGACATTCCTCGAGGAGAACTGTACCTGGAGATCAGCGACGGCAGAGGAAAAAGCAGAATAACCCGAGTAGAGAACTTTGTAGATTCCCAGGTGATTGATATCGGTGTAATCGGTCTTCGCGAAAGCGGCGGTGCTGATCTGACAATCAAATCGTTCCTTCCGAGCACACCGGTCTATTATATCGGTTTCAAAGGAACCCGTTTCGTTCTCCGTCGCTCATCGGGCGACCTCGACCTGTCGTTCGATCGACTACCCAGCGGTGAACCGCTGACCTTGAACATCAGGGTCGTATCGCCGGTTACACTGAGCACCGACCTGCAGCCGTTCCAACTGTCACCCGAAGAGGTATTCACGCTTCCTGGAATCGAGATAACGGAATCGGGTATTACGGTCAGGTAATCAGATCCGCGAAGTGCAGTCCGGCTCTCAGGGAAAAGGCTTCCCCGACCGTCGACGGATATAAATCTCGTCGACCGCGGCTCGATCGGACAGGGAGAGTAGATACATCACCGACTGAGCGACATCATCGGGATGCATCAGGATGGATCGGTCGAGGTCGGGTCGGGCATCGCCTACCAGGTTAGTGTCCACGCCCCCCGGCAGTATCGCAGAGACGCGTATTCCGTGATCCGCCACTTCGTTGGCAAGGGACTTGGTGATCCCCATGATCCCGTGCTTGGAGGCAGTATACGCAGCCTGATTGGGATACCCTTTGAATCCGACCACGCTCGATATATTAATGATATAGCCGCTTTTGCGCGGAATCATACGAGCGACGGCTTCGCGACAGCAGAGAAACGTGCCTCGCAGATTGACGGCCGTCACCTTGTCAAAATCTGTACTCTTGAAATCCACCACCGGTCCGAATATGCCGATCCCGGCATTATTCACTACTATATCCACTCCCCCACCGACGACTTCTGCTTTTTCGAAGAGCGCGGATATATCCTGTTCACGGGAGATATCGGTCGGTATGGCCGTTGCCCGACCTCCCCGGGTGTGGATTTCCTCTACCAGAGACTCCAGCTCATCACCGGATCTCGCCGCGGCCACCACATGCGCGCCGGCCCCTGCCAGAGCGAGACAGATACTCTTCCCGATTCCGCGTCCTGCGCCGGTAACAATTGCAGTGCGTTCCTGCAGTAGAGACATCAGTTTCCTCTCAGATCGACAATGACATTTACGCCAATGGGATCCCCGCTCCGGGGCGCGCCTGAACGGGGATCATATTTACTTCTTCCGCGTCGATATTCCGAACGGTGCATATGCAGGACAAAACCCAACCAGTCCGGTAAGAAGGAAAACAACGGCGAAGATGCCGAGAATAGCTGCAGCTATCCCGGAGATGAGTCGAGCAAAAAAGAGCACGACCACCACCAACGCCAACGCGATGCGCATCCCTCGATCAACCAGTCCCATATTCTTTGTCACCTGTCGCCTCCTCTGCAAGGTTTGTGATCATATTCCCGAAAGGCCTTCGCCAACATTATACGTCAATGCCTCTAGTGCTCTGCATACGCAGTGAAAACCGGCC
This sequence comes from uncultured Fibrobacterota bacterium, assembly GCA_964513105.1. GTDB lineage: Bacteria > Fibrobacterota > Chitinivibrionia > Chitinivibrionales > CAYFVL01 > CAYFVL01. The sequence goes on along the minus strand of CAZEMW010000565.1, from coordinate 1,081 downwards.
CAAAACGGGATATAGAATTCTCTTACGCATCGCCCGGAATGTTTCCAGTCCCTGCATCAATCCGAAAGGCTCGGATATCGAGATGCCGACCTGCCGCTTATCACCGCTTCGGCCCCCGTTTCACCCTTCTCGGACGGTGTTCGTCGGAGATAAGAATATCAACCAGCTGCGCAGCCCCGAACACGACCGCTGCCAGGAACAGCATCATTGCAACCCCGGGGTACCCGAAAATCGTAAACTCGGTCTCAACATTGGTAAGCAGTGCCGCTCCGATAATCATACTCGCAACCACCAGCCCCATGGTGATACGATTGGCGATCTTCTGAATACCCGTGATAAGCCGACTCTCATCGATCGCATCGACCTTGAACTGAAGCTGGTTCTGTTTCAACATGTTCAACACATCATTCCCGTGTCGGGGAAGAGCACTGAGAAGTTGTGCGCTTTCGATAAAGGTTGTGAAAGACTTACCTATGGATACGGACTCGGCCATTTGACGAAGAAGAAATCTGGGGGCATGACGACGCATGAACTCGTTGGGGTTGTAGTCCGGTGCAAGAAGCTTAATCACCCGGTCTAGTTTGAGGAGAGTGCTTCCAAGAATAGAAAACTCTATCGGTCGACGTACGCCGCAATGTGCTGCAATTTCGGACATCTGAAGCATCAGACGCCCAACCGGAATGGCTTCCAGCGTTGTATTCTGGTACTGGGCAACGAGCCCCGCTACTGAATTGCGCCACTTGAACGCATCGAAATCGGCTTCCCGCTCTCCCAGCCGAAGAGCCAGATCCGCGGCATCACCGCCCCGCCCGTCACCCACCGCGGCCAGGAGTTCCGCATACACCATTCTCATTTCCTGCGAGACGTGAGTCACCATTCCCAGATCAAGAATGACCAGATTTCCGCTGGGTGTCACATGCAAGTTGCCCGGATGGGGATCGACATGCACCATACCGTTGGTGAGTATCTGCTGCAAATACGCTTTCAACAGATCTTCCACCATCCGATCCCCGTCAAGAGTTGCTCGTTCCGCCGATGTCAACTGCGTGACCTTTTTGCCGTCAATCAGCTCCATGGTAAG
>CAZEMW010000564.1:0-3154 GCA_964513105.1 uncultured Fibrobacterota bacterium | reverse complement strand
GCAGAAGCGTATTCCGCGCGTATGTATCGTAAGGTTTGATCCGACCGTTCTCCAGCACCGGCAGCTCCGCCAGTTTGTCTGTGTCGAAAGCCCCTGTTGCTCCAAACACAAAAGAAACCGCCAGCACAACGGCCGTACGAAACCCACGTAATCCGAAACTGTTATAAGGCATGAGCCGATTCTCTCTTTTTCGTATATCGTACCAGCTTAATCAGGAAGTGGACAATGAGCCCGACGGCCATCAACAGGCTTGCCGCGTAAGGGAAGTGGCGAAGCGGGTTGTTGACAACTGCAAGAGTGGTTGTCTCAACCCCGGCGCGTTCCGAATACGCGGACTGATAGAATGCCCAACCTTTATGACGAAACGGACGGTTCATGGAAATCACCACTTCACGATTCACATCGTCTCCGGTGACGTTCAGCCGGCTCTCAAAGCTCTTTGGGATGTTCGTGCCGGGATGAACGGTTTTCTCGAAATCAATCAGTTCCAGCCGAACGGGGAGACTGTACATTGTTCGACGTATGCCGAGCTGCACACCGGCACCGTCGCCCGTACCGACACTAACCGGCGTACCGCTTCCCGCCCAGAGTGTAAGTCGATGTTCCCGTCGGCCGGGCATACCCACGGAAAGCACAAGGCCCGGCATATTTGAAGATGCCTCTTTTTCCGGAGAGAGCCGACGAACCCCCTCCAGCCGGGACATTCCGCTTTGCTCATCTTTGACCACAACCGGTTCGGAATTGCGATACGCGGCTTCGACCTCCACGCGCAGACCGGTATTCTGGAATACATACCGACTCCCGGGCTTCAGATCCTGTAATGCAACCGTCTCCGCCGCCTTTCCCGTATTGGTTGCCGCCGCCAGTTCCCAGTTCCGGTAATCGGCGGACATATCGATCCATTCCCCCTCACCAAGCACGATAAATGATTCCCGACTGAGCATCTGTGCCCCCCCCGCACCAACAAGCAGCACAATGATGCCCAGATGGGTAAGATGAAGGCCAACCGCCGTCTTACGGAACGGAATGCGAAAAAATAACGAGCCAAGAACATTAAGAATGGCCACAGCGGTAACCAGCTTCACTCCCGGTAAGGGAATGAATCCGAGCACCGGAAGGATCCATGACCCAAAGAACCTGGTCCTCGCCGCCTGAAGTCCGTGTTCGACCTGATAGATAGTACCCCAGAAGGTGAGCACCACCAAAAGGAGAAGGAGTATTACCGAAAGCCCCGGTGACGCCAGAAAACGCACCACGGGATTTTTCCTGAGTTTGCGGTATAATTGATCGTCTTTGTTCATATTAAGGAATTACGGAATTGAAGACAAGATCGTCAATTCTTACGGGAAAAACTATCCTACCCGAGAATCGAAACCGATGACCCGAAGCAACCTGCCGGTCCACGCCGCGGTTTTACGCACAATTCTGCGCTGCAGGCCTGGCAGACACCCCGATTTTGCCGACTTTATCGAGTCTCTTTGCGGGAGGCTACAGACAGGCAACCAGATCATTGCTGCTTCGTGCACCGCCCAGACAAAGAATTGTATCATCGGAGACGCGGCACTTCCGAAGCGGTTCAACGACGTCTCCGGTGAGATCCGGGACATAGGACAGCATGAAATGAACTGAAGCGTCGGCGGTCAGGGCAAAACCCTCGGCCGCGGCCGGTATCAGCATGGAGCGTCCTTTCTCAAGGCGGACCGAATGTTCATTACCAATCTGCAGGCTTCCATCGAGCACGGTAATTCCGCAGAACGAGCTTTTGGCAGCGGGGGTGATGGTTGCTCCGGCGGGAAGTCGGAACTCTTCGAGAGCAAAATAGCGACAGGCGACTCGGTAGGCATGGTACCCTCCCGGTATATCGGGACACTCAACCGACGGGATTTTGTGTTCAGTGTGGTAACTCGTATCCAGCACCTGTAGAGACTCTTCTATATGTAGCGGGCGGGAAACCCCGGATTCGTCGAGCCGTCCCCAGTCGTACAGGCGGAAAGTAGTATCGGAAGTCTCTTGCACTTCGTAGATGAGGGTGCCGTCGAGAATCGCATGCACCGTTCCCGCGGGCATAAACAATACGTCGCCGGCGGTCACCGGAATGTAGTTCAGAATGGAATCGAGAGTAACATCTTTAATGCAACGACGAACATCCTCGGGAGTGACTCCGTCACGAAACCCCACCACAATTCGGGCGTCGGGTTTTGCGTCGACCACGTACCAGCATTCGGTTTTACCGTAATCACCCCAGCCGTTGGTCACAGCCTGCTTGTCGGTAGGATGCACCTGCACGGATAGTTTGTCGTGAGCATCGATGAATTTATAGAGCAGCGGAAACGGCATATCCGTGCCCACGCGAGGGCCGACCAGATCGGCTCCGAGCTGCCGGAAGACCTCTCCCAGAGTTTTTCCGGAGAACTCTCCATCACACACAACCGTTTGATCATCACCGTATCCCGAAATCTCCCAGGATTCACCAATTGGTTGGCTTTCAGGCAGGTTTTTTCCCAGTTTTTCCCGAAGGCTCTGTCCGCCCCAGATTTTGCTTTTGTAGATTGGATTGAAAAGCAGCGGCTGTTTACCAGAATTCATATGTTTTGAGATTCCACAATGTTTGAATAGAAGTCTTCATAGGTCTTGAACAGGTACCCGCTGAAGACAATATCGAACTTGAGAGTCTCAAATATAAAATTCACGTACTCACCTGAGGAAATCAGGTATATCCCGCCGTCGTTTTTTCGGACCGTGTTCAGATTATAAATCAACGCACCGATCCCGCCGCTACAGATAAATTCCACCTCGTCGAGATTGAAAACGATGTGGTAGACCTTCTCCTTCTCGATTATTTCCCTGACCTGAAAATCCAGTTTCTGGGCGTCTTCCCAGGTAATCTTGCCGGACAACTTAACGATTTTGAACTTATCGGTCTGGGTAATGGACATTTCCATGGGTTACTCCGGGAAAAATCGTGAAAGTGAAATGGTACGTCCCTTTTTTGCCATTTTCATAGCCGAGACCGGGTCCATACGCCGTCCCGTCAGGGCCATTCGGCCGTCTGGATTCCGGCGGAGACTAACTAATGCCTGTCCGAAAACCCTCAAAAAGGGACGCCGAGTCCCGATTTCAATCGGGAAGGTGCCCGTTTTCGGCCGGAAACAGG
>CAZEMW010000563.1:0-3154 GCA_964513105.1 uncultured Fibrobacterota bacterium | reverse complement strand
TGTTCGTTTAGCATGTCTCCGATGGTTAAAAGCCACTGATCACGCGCAATCTCAAAAATATCAGTTGATCCATATATTCTAAAAAATGAATCTATACCGAGACGATGTTTTGCCGCAACCAAGTCACTAAAAACTGATATTCGAAAGGCCATGACTGGTTCAGGTATCTGCGGTTTGCACTCGTCGGTGGTACTCATAAAAAGGTCGGCTAGAGTCATCCACTCCTTTATATCATCAAGTGCGGGATACTCGTCTTCTTTGAAGCGACGATTTTTATTATCCTGTCGCCGCTGATTCGGTGCTGAGCCGCAAGAACTGGGAAGCGGGTCGCAGTGAGCGGTGAATTCGAGTGAATTTTCATCATTCATATTGCCTCAGAATCTGCTCTGCTTCTTTGCATTTTGAAATGGGATTTTGTTTGCAGCTCTCAGCCTGAAAACGTCGAAAGGCTTCAATCATGGCGGCCTGCGATGTTTCAGTTTGGAGCGCTTCATGCCGACGTTGATAAAATTTGGCTCGTCGATAAAGAATCATCGATCGGGGTTGCTCAAAATATACGGAAGGAAGCGTAATCGCCCTATCCATGTAATCCGCGGCCGTCGTGTAATCAGGAGCGATTTCGTAACATAAAGACAACAGCTGGTAAAGCCGAGCATCTTTGACCTGATATTTTTCAGCAAGTTCAACGATTTTGGGAAAGGATCTGACTTGGTAATATGCATCAGCTAATAGCACAACGGCACTGTCACGGGTATTTCTAGGAAGCTGCGATAGATTCAATCCCTGAATTTCCCCGATCACGTCAGTGAACTGGTTTCTTTCGTGGTACTTTATTGCCTCTGCTAGACTCGACGACTCCTTCTTCTTGGGCATCGCCCTCTCTTTTTGTGGTTTATTTTGCCCAACCACCTTTGTGGCGGTATCAAAAGTCTTTGCTTGCTCTTTGTCTCTGTCACGTTCGATGCCGCCGATTTGTTCACTATAACCATCAACTCTTGGGCCTTGCCCTGTTTCAAGATTGGGAGGCGCAGAAGAACTCAAGTCTTCTAAGATGGTAGGCTCTGTTTCTTCGGCCGCAAGAGGCTTCGATTGCCGGCTTTTCATAGTCGATTCTGTGAATATGCCAAAATACAGTACCATTGCGGCAATGCCGCACAAAACCAACGCCAATACTGGAATCGCGAAGCGTTTCAGGGAAGAATTTTGCTTATTTCGGGACAGAGTAGCCGGAATAGGCCTGTAGCCTTGCGGATCATCCGCGTAGCGTACAATGATGTCTTGCGGAGATTCCTGGGTTAGCTCAGCTAAAGTGTTCTCAATCGTTAGTCGAAGGCTCTCATAGGTTGAGAATCTGTTATTCTTATCTGAATGAAGGCACCGATCAACGATTGCGCATACATCATTTGGCACACTGGGACTGTGTGTGTGCACCGGATTATAATTTTCTGAGGTCTTCGCCGACTGCATTCTCCCGATTTCGTCCGGAAATGGTCGGATTCCGCACAGCATTTCATACATGATTATGCCAAGGCTGTAAATGTCACCCCTGCAATCGACCTCATCGTGATTGTGCTGCTCCGGACTCATGTATGCAGGAGTCCCCCAACCGGATTGCCGTTTTTCTTCGCCAAGCTGAGCAAGCCCGAAATCCATCAGTTTTAGGACACCCTCCTCTGTTATCAGAATGTTTTCGGGTTTGAGGTCTCTGTGAACAAGTTTATCTGAATGGTTGCCCCAAATAGAAAATGATTTGCTCGACGCATATTCAAGCGCGGACGCGACAACTCCGGCCATCGCAAGCGCAACCGTAGGATGCATTGTGTTGTGAGCTTCCAACAATGCGCGCAGAGATTTACCGTTGATGTACTCCATCGCAATAAACGGAAGTGAACCGTTGTAGATGCCGCCGCCGTGGACAAGCACAATGTTTGGGTGAATGAGTTTGGCGGTAACTTTTCCTTCTGACTGGAATTTCTCCCTCAGATATCCGAGCTGGTTTGGTTTTAGCACTTTTATTGCTCGCTCAACCTCGATATCCTGCTCAAACGCCTTGTAGACTATGCCAATGCTACCTTCTCCAATAACAGAATGAATTCGGCAGTTCCCAAGAATGTCTCCCATTTTCGGCAAAGACGCACTCTCGGTAGTTGAGGCGATTGCCGGATTAGTCGATTCATGCTGCAAACCGTTATCTATCAAATTAATTTCCTTGAAGATTGACTGTCTTGTTACCTATTTTAGATCGTGTGTGCCCCTTTTTATTAAGGTCGTCCACCATGCGAACTCGCGCGCCCATGTAAGCCTCGGGCGTTTGTTGCCAAACATATGTGCTAAGCGGATTCCTCTATATATGCCAAATAATATAAAATACTCACTTCGGGATTGCTGGATTGTGTCGCGTGCAGGTTGCGTTTGGCAGAATCTTGCATGTTTTATTATTCTGACTTTCGGCGTCACCGCGACACTGTCTGCCCAGGAAAATGATGGCTGGGGTGATTTGCACCCTGGCCCGATTGATCGGCGTATTCTCATCCTTCGCCACTATGATTCGAAAGGGTTCTCAGTCTTGCCCGATACTCTTCGTTCATCAAGGAATTGCTGTGAGAACGAAAAATGGGTAGTGCTTGATACGGTGACCGTTGCAGTGGACGACACCATAAAGATACCGTCTGACGTCACATTGTTATTTGAGCCGGGAGCTGCTCTAAATGTGCAGGGGACATTAATTGCAGTCGGTGACAGCCTCTCACCGATTGAGTTTAGTATCATAGACAAATCCGACATGTACATAACACCAAAACACGGTAATCTTACATGGAGCGGAATCCTTGTGGGCAAGAATGCCCGATTGCAATTGCGTCATGTGCAAATATCCGGCATTGATGATGGGATTTTGTCTGCGGGTGAATGCGACTCTGTCATCTTACAAGATATAAGAATTGTAGAAGCGCCTCATTCGACGTTTCAATCCATCGACAATCAGGTGAGAATTCCATCAAATGAGCATTTCACTCTCGAATGCCCTAAGACCGAAGAAATCAGTCAGGGAGGACAGGTAGATCTGGTCTCATCAAAACCGAGAAAAGATTTTGTAAGAAAATCAAGCTCAATTGCGGGAATAAGCTGTATAGCTATTGCGGCCGGTGCTCTGGTT
>CAZEMW010000562.1:0-3158 GCA_964513105.1 uncultured Fibrobacterota bacterium | reverse complement strand
CTCTAGACCATCTTCTTGAATACGACTTGATATCGTCTCACATTGGTAATATATAACCTATTTCGGTTATTCTCAAGTTATTTCTTTGCCATGGAAAAGGCGCGGGGGCGAAGTACCGATTATCGCGCTTTCGTGGTCGAACCCGACCCAAGTTTTGCAGATGACTCACGGCATTCTACGTAAGCTGTTGCGTAATCTTACCTTATCCCGCTTTAGCGGGACTCAAGGTATCTCACCGGATACCCCTGCGGTTTTTGTAAGGCAATCTCGCACAACATCTTACGCATACTGCCCGCTCTCAACTGCGAAACCTGGGCCTGGTTCTGGAGATCCAAGCCTGGACGCATAACAGAAAAGGCCACCTGAATCGGTGACCTTTTCTGTTACACGCCCGGGAGGATTGGCTCCCTTTGGTCGCCTCTACTCCGGCGCTGATCCTCAGCTTCGCTTTCGGGCGCCTCCGTGGTCGAACCGAGTTCTGGAGATCCAAACCTGAGCGCGTAACAAAAAAGGCCGCCTGAATCGGCGACCTCTTTTGTTACACGCCCAGGAGGATTCGAACCTCCGGCCTACGGATTAGAAATCCGTTGCTCTATCCAACTGAGCTATGGGCGCCTATGTAAATGGTCGGGGTGAGAGGATTCGAACCTCCGACTCCTTGGTCCCAAACCAAGTGCGCTACCAGACTGCGCCACACCCCGGGGAGTCGGCCTTTGGCCGACAAGATCAAGAATCTAAGACTAAAGATCAAAAAACCAATGAGCAAGCATTGGTTCTGGGAATTTCAGATCCGTGATTCTTCGAATCCCATAAAATACATTTTGGGGATGGGGCAGTACATAGCGGTTCTTTCTTTTTCCAGGAATTGCCGGGTAAATGCCGGCCTTATGGTGCTCAACCCGGCTTCTTCTGATTTGTGCAGGCTAAAAAACGGGGACGCACGCTCTCGCGTGCGTCCCCGAGGCCATGGAGTGTTGGCCGTTTTGGGTTACTGCTTTTTGTCTTCGTCGACCACTTCGTAATCGGCGTCGACCGTTGAGCCGTGTTCACCCTGGTGGGGTTCGGCCTGGGGGCCTGCCTGCTGTTGCGGACCGCCCTGAGCCTGTCCCGCCTGGGCGCCGGCCTGTTGTTGTCCGTACATGGCCTGCGCCATTGCGTGTGACGCATTCGTGACCGCATCGATCGCCGACTTGATCGCGGCGGTATCGCCGGATTTGGTTTTTTCTTTCAGATCGTCAAGAGCACTCTGTACTTTTTGGCGATCCTCCGTGCTGATCTTGTCGCCGACCTCGTTGAGCGTCTGTTCGGTCTGATGAACCAACTGGTCGGCCTGGTTTTTGATCTCAACCTTTTCGCGCTCCGCCTTATCCGAGGCCGCGTTCGCTTCGGCTTCCTTGACCATCCGGTTCACCTCGTCTTCCGACAGCCCGCTGGAGGCCTCGATTCGGATCTGTTGTTGCTTTCCGGTACCCAGATCTTTCGCGCTCACATTCAGAATACCGTTTGCATCGATATCGAACGTTACCTCGATCTGCGGTACGCCTCGCGGTGCCGGCGGGATGCCGACCAGGTCGAACTTTCCGAGCAGTCGGTTGTGCGAAGCCATCTCGCGTTCTCCCTGGTAGACCATGATCGTGACCGCGGTCTGGTTGTCGGCCGCCGTGCTGAACACCTGACTCTTCTTTGTCGGGATCGTGGTGTTTCGTTCGATCAATTTGGTCATCACGCCGCCCAGCGTCTCGAGACCGAGAGAGAGAGGAGTGACGTCGAGCAACAAGGTGTCCTTTACCGAGCTGTCACCGCTGAGTACCGCGCCCTGTATGGCCGCACCGAGAGCGACTACTTCGTCGGGGTTAACACTCTTGTTCGCCTGCTTCTCGAAGAACTCTTCGACTTTCTTCACCACTGCCGGGATTCTCGTTGAGCCACCGACCAGAATCACTTCATCGACATCGCCGGCAGACACACCGGCATCGGTAAGTGCCTTCCGGCAGGGCTCCACCGTGCGCTGAACCAGATCCGAGACCAGTGACTCAAACCGGGCACGGGTCAGTGTCATGTCCAGATGGCGAGGACCGCTTGCATCGGCTGTGATAAACGGTAGGTTGATCGATGTCTGCATGGCGCTTGAAAGCTCACATTTCGCCTTTTCGGCGGCTTCTTTTAGTCGCTGCAACGCCATTCGATCCTGTCGCAGATCAATCCCGTTCTCTTTCTTGAACTCGTCGGCAATGTGATCGATAAGTGCCTGGTCGAAATCGTCGCCACCGAGATGGGTATCGCCGTTGGTCGACTTCACCTCGAATACACCGTCGCCGATCTCAAGGATGGAGATATCGAAAGTACCTCCGCCAAGGTCGAACACCGCTATGCGCTCGTTACCTTTTTTGTCCAGACCATATGCCAGCGAAGCCGCGGTTGGTTCATTGATGATACGCTTTACATCAAGTCCGGCAATTCGGCCCGCATCTTTGGTCGCCTGCCGCTGCGAGTCGTTGAAGTACGCCGGTACCGTAATGACGGCTTCCTTCACTTCGTGACCGAGATACTCCTCTGCCGCCTTTTTCAGGTTCTGAAGCACCATTGCGGAAATCTCCGGCGGGGTGTACTCCTTCCCTTCGATTTTTACCTTCACCGGATCGTTGGCCGCTCCGCTCACTTCATACGGCACGAGTTTCTCCTCATGCGCAACCTCGGAACCACGACGTCCCATAAACCTTTTGATCGAAGATACGGTATTCTGCGGATTTGTCACCGACTGACGCTTTGCGATTGCACCGACCAGACGCTGTCCGTCTTTGGTGAATGCAACCACCGAAGGCGTGGTGCGCGATCCTTCCGCGTTGGCAATAACCGTTGGCTTGCCGCCTTCCATAACCGACACCACCGAATTGGTCGTGCCTAAATCGATTCCAATGATCTTATTCATGATTGCCTTCTCCTTTCATCCTCACGACTTTATAGGTACGCTGTTGTTTTCTTTCTGTTCGACCATCAAAAAAGCAACCCATATGCCGGCGACAAAAATGCCCAAAGCAGCTCAGACAGGCCGTTTTTTGAGCATTCCGAGCCTTTGCCGGTCCCGGATGTTTCATCATGAAACAAGGGGTGTGTCAGCCTGTGACACGGTCTCCGGTTGCGTTTCGTGGGATCCCGCA
>CAZEMW010000561.1:0-3159 GCA_964513105.1 uncultured Fibrobacterota bacterium | reverse complement strand
CTTGACCGGGAAGACCTGCCCAAAAAAACATGAGTCCGCGTGTTACGGATTCTCCTCTGCAAATGTACCCTTCCCAATTGTCTTTCGTCGCTGGTAAATGAAATGGTACCCCTCCGTTTTCGCATGCATCTGGTGCCTCGCGGTACCCGACTATGAAAAGAACGCGCCGTTCGTGGAGAGTGGCGCGTTCTTTCGCTTGGCACACTCCTCCGTGTCGTTGATCCCGGCAACCCATTTGACAATCCCCAGACACGCCACTTGCCAAACTCAAACACTGCCATACTTGCGGCAGAAGCTCGGGCAAGTATGCCTGGGACGTTCTCTGGAAAACGGCACTATTTCGATGAACCGAGCCGGGGACGGAGCTGGAAAAGCAAAAAGACCGCTCCGAAGAGCGGCCTTTTGCCGTCGGGCTGTTACACCCGACATCCCATCATCATCACACACATCTACCACATAGAGTGGCATAACGGTTGGAAGCTTTTCCATACCCAATGCGGTTACCGCCTTGGAGATATTGTGCACATGATCACACAACTTACAGTTCCCCAATTACCCAACACTATACCTGCGGGTTTGAACCAGCGTCTAAACATCTTCAAACGACACAAAACCGCCTAATCCTGAACTTTCTTCCCGCCGATCGGAGAAGCCTATGTATCGGTTGCCGACCCTGCTTATACTCACCATGCTTACTGCTGCTTCGGGCGCAAATGAAATCGACCGGATAATCGCAGGGGTACAGCCTCCCGTAAGATATGAGTCCTATACGCCGGATTTTACCTTCGAGCAGAGACAATTTGCATTCAACCATGCCAAAAGAGTCAAAAACGAAACCTTTTGGGTAATAAAAGACGGTGCCAAGTATGTGGCGGTAATCCGGTGTAACCACAACCGAAAGTTCTATATGCTCGGTTTTGACCGGGAGGCACTTTCGGAAGAGCTTGTTATGCCGACGGGGCGATATCACATGGACACTGAAGTCGGACCCGAGTTTGTCACCAGCCACGGGGGAATGTCCGATGCCGATGAAGCGTTCGAAATAGTGGGTGATTCATTGGTGTATACTCGCACAATGGGTACTCGCCGCAACCGGTTTGTTCTATTTCTTCACAAACGGCTCGGGTATTGTCTCGAAGCGGAGTTTCAACTGGGGGCTCCAACTTCAGAATTCAAGACTACCGGCTTCTTTCCTCCGGGCACCTACGAGCCCTGGAAGGACCGTGCAACCTATGCCCTCACGATATGGACACCGGCAAACGATAATTCGATCGTCGGCTTTTACAATAGCAGCCATGCTCTCGACAAAATAGACCAGCCCTCCGATCGTCCCAGTACGCGAGACGGAGGGTTTATCGGATGTTTGAGCAATGCCGAGGGATGGGGGTTTGTAAAAACACGGATCGGCGGAGGAAATTCATCGAAAATTTCCGTGTGCAATGCCCACAACGCCTGGCATGAGACCGTGAATTATCCTTCAAACGGGATTCTCCGTCAGCGACTTATCGGATTGCCGCCGGTGGTGAACTCAAACATCCGGGCAGGTCTGGAGACCGTCTATTTCGAGGAAGATCGGGCTTCAATTATTCGGCTGGACACTCTTGAGACGTTCGAAGACCAACCACGTCTCCTCAACGCTCCCATTCGTGGTTTGTACTGCTCGGGAAAGACCCGAATCAGCACGGAATATGCCTATTCGGGAACTCGATCTCTGGAGGTCAAAAAGTACTGGTGGCCTAATCTTCCCCAGGTCCCCCTTTGGCCCAACTCAACATTTCGACTTGAAGCCATGGTCATGGTAAAAGGCGATGGTGCGGAAGGCTATATCACGGGAAAAACTTACGAATGGTCTCCACATGGGGATCCGACATGGTACCACGAACTGCAGACCGAACCGGTCACGGAGGCCGACGGCTGGAAAAAGGTTTCTTTTGAGATCACGACTTCCGCGTGGGATCCGTTTATTGACTTCCGATTTCACGTCGGCGAAGACTGCTACATGTATGTAGACGATTTCAGATTCGAATGCATAGAGCGCAATGTCGTCGTCGGCCGCAGGTTTCCCGCTTACCGTCCCGCCGGTCGTCCGAACAGGCCTTCGCGTATTCTGCTTCTGGAAGACACGTATCGGAGCGGTCGGCCTTTCGACGTTCTGGGACGTCACCTTAATGCCGGTCCCGGCCGCGACGGGGGAAGCAGCTCGGCCAACGGGGTGTATATTCTGAACCCCGGCCGGTCCATGTGACTCGAACTTGCCGTTTTCCACCGGAATAAGCAAAAGGGCAAAGAGCAATCAGAACCTGATATATAATCCCGATTCCGGCGAGACCATGATGCCTTTGCGCCATTTGTCTGTGTATTCTCTTCTCAGGTTCGGGGCCAATCCGACCATCAGGTTGAACCCCAATCGCCAGACGTACACTTCAATACCGGCCCCCATTCCGAAGGAGAGAAAATGGGATTCCGTAGCGTAGTCACTGATCATGAGCGAGTCGGTTCTGTACGAATAGTAGGGACGATTTTCCCAGGAATCATAATACTGATACTGAGCCGACGCATACCCCAGGAAACGAATGTACCTTCCTTTGGCGAAGTTCTTAAATCCTGAAAGGCCAAAGTTAAGCCATTTGGTCTCCCCCTCATTGTTTTCGTCCTCGTAGTAGTAGGGGCCAAAGGTAAGCTGAGCGGCATAATCCTCGTTGAACCATCTGCGCCATGTCAGACCTAATCCGGTGCTGAATCCCGCGGTTACCCCAAAGTAGTTGAGGTAATGCGCAGAAGATACTTCCCGGTATTTTTGCCTAAGCGACTCAGTACTTAATGAATCTTCGGCGCCGGGATCGGCGATTACGGCCGGTACTATGCAACAAAGCGCGATTGATACGAAAAGTGGCGTTCTCACAATCTACTCCTTCCAGTGACATGTTTGTCCAATGAAGCTTAGAGCGTCTATCCAAGGGAATTTCGATTCACGTAAATTACTCCATTTCTTCATTGCATGCAAAGAAAGAAGTTTTGGAAACCGGGGACGGACGTTCGAACCGGGGGACGGACGTTCGAACCGGGGGACGGACGTTCGAACCGGGGGACGGACATTCGAACCGGGGGACGGACATTCGAACCGGGGACGGACATTCGAACCGGGGACGGACATTCGAA
>CAZEMW010000560.1:0-3166 GCA_964513105.1 uncultured Fibrobacterota bacterium | reverse complement strand
TAATGACATTGTGTATGAATACGTTCTCGAATCGGTGGATTATGAGTCACGAACCAGCCGTCACGGCCCGATCAAGCTGAAACCAAAGAGACTGCTGCCGGCAAAGTTCATGCTCTACGGAAACTACCCCAATCCGTTCCGCGGTCGCACCATGATACGGTTTGACCTGCCCGAAGCCGTCGAGGTGAGCTTGATTGTGTATAATCTTCAGGGGCGTCGTATTGCGGAACTGGTCGGTCCGCACAGGAAGATGAAAGCGGGTGCCCATCGAGTGGTGTGGAGCGGGCGGAATCAATCCGGTGCGCACGTTGCGGCGGGGCCGTACATCTATCACTTTACTGCGGGAAAGTATACCCGGTCGAGGGTGTTGATCCTGGCTAAGTAGAGTCCGTTCGGAAACCACCCGTTCGCCCTGAGCTATGTCGAAGGGTTTTTCCGGATTAAACCCGGGCGTTCATGCTTCGACCCGGCTCAGCACGAACGGGGAACCGTTCGTGCTGAGCCGTTTATTGAAAAAATACAGAATGCGGTTTACAGTCGCTCCGGGTTCTCGATCACCCGAACCGTGGTCGCCTGAGGACCCTGGTCCCCGAGTTCTTCCGCATAGTTGACACCCGCACCGACTTTAATCGAATCGAAGTCGTCGTTCAGTACACTATTGCGGTGGAAGTAGATGCTGCGGCCGTCCACGTCGCGAATGAACCCGTAGCCGCCTTCGACGTTTTTCTCTGCAACGACACCCATCGTTTCCTGCTTCTCGTGACGTTTGACGTCGCGACGTTGCATCTCCTTTGTGCCTTCAAGACGTCGTTCGGCGGCCTCGAAAACATTCCTGATCTGGGCTTCGAGGTCGGTATGCAGATCTCCTTTGCTGGGTTCGGTCTTTACCGCAAGTACCGGTTTGTTCGGCACGCTCAGGTTAATGCGTACGCGCCAGGGGTTCCCGTGCGATTGCGCCTTATTTGGCTTCTCAACCGCTACATCGCAGCCGATAAGGTGTGGATAGAACTGTTCGAGTTTGTCCACACGGTCTCTGATCAGACCCTCGATTGCGTCACGGTTCGGCACATCCTGCAGAGACAATGTCAGTGGTACATCCATCATATCCTCCATTCATATGTACAAACGATTCCTTACCGGAACCGCATCGGATTGCTTCGCTTCTACGGCAACTAAGATGAGCTGAGAGTGCCCAGTTTGTTCATCTCGTCCTCCGTGAGTGCGAAATCAAAAATGTTCGCATTCTCCTCTATTCGCTGAGCATGGCTTGACTTCGGAATTGCAATGACCTCCTGCTGAAGAATCCATCGAAGCATGATCTGAGCCGGGGTTTTGTCGTACCCTTTCGCGATCTGTTGTAGTGTGGGGTTCTGCAGGTTTGATGCCTGTGCCAGTGGACTGTATGCCTCGAGAGCCATTCCGTGGCCGGTGCAGAAATTCATTAATTCGTGTGGATAGGTAAATGGATTTATCTCGATCTGGTTTACGACAGGAATCTTGTCCGACTTTTCGAGCAGCACTTCAAGATCACCGATAGAGAAATTGCTTACGCCGGCGGCTCGACACTTGCCGGACTCAACCAGTTCGTTCATCGCGTTCCATGTTTCGCAAATCTTGCCGCCGTCGGGCCAGTGAATAAGATACAGGTCAAGATACTCCAGACCCATGGCCGTAAGTGATTTTTCGCAGGCCTGATGTGTTTCGTGATACCCATGATTTGAATTCCACAGCTTGGTGGTAATGAAAAGCTCGTCCCGGGGTATGCCCGAAGTGCGAACGGCCTCTCCCACTTCAGCTTCGTTCCCGTAAATCTCAGCGGTATCGATAAGTCTGTATCCGGTCTTCAACGCATGAGAAACCGCGTCAACCGCTTCTTTTCCGGCAGGTAGCTGGTACGTTCCGAAACCAAAGACGGGTATTTTTACCCCATTGTGAAGCATAAGCAGTGAGCCCGGGGACAGCGCCTTTTCGGTTGTTTCAATATGCATCTGAATCCACCTTTCATTTATTCTCGATTTTCTTCGTACTTCACCCAACGAGTTTCCGAGTCGGCTAATACCCTGGTGACAGGGCAAACCCGAATACACTGCCTCTCCCGGGACGTTGGAACGGGTATGCGTAGTAAAACTGCAAAACCAGCGCGCCCAGAAGGTTAACTCTCGTCCCTACCCCCGCACTGAATACGGGAATTCTCTCGTTTGTTGACGATGATATGTCGAGAGAGGGAAGATCTTCTTTTGTCCAGGCGGCTCCGCCGTCGATAAAGGATACCAGGCTTACCGGCAGGTACCGAAAGTGTATCAGACCAAACCCTTCCGGACCGATCAGCGGTGCACGGATTTCAAAATTGAATACGGCTATTTTGCTCCCCAGAAGGCGATCCAGACGGGGACAGTCGCCGTTCCCCTGATCATCTCCACATTCCGAAACATCGAACGAGTACGGGCTGTATCCCCGGACCCATATATCGTACCCAATCATCAACTCCGTCAACCGGGGGTCTTCGGCATCGGCAAAATAGCGCCCGTAATGGAGCAGTCTGGTCGCTACCGTAAACGGATTCACGAAGAGGTAGTGTCGAAGATCGGCTGTGACCGATAGATAATTGAGCGATCCGAACGTCGGCTCAACGCCCAGCCGCAGTCGTCTGCCGTCCACGGGACCGGTAAGACCAAAAATCGAGAAATCGGCAATGTACGCGAAATTCACGTCGAATAGACTGAGCGGGTCCGGGGGGCTCACTTCGGCACTCTCTTCGCGGACAATCGTATTGTCCACCACGTATCTCGATGTTCCCTCATTGCGATACCATAGATACGTGTAACCAAGGCCCGATTCTATTCTTCTGTTGGGTCCAAACGGGTACTCGACAATTGTCCGAACCTGTTCGGAAAATGTTCGTTGCAGAAGAATTGTCTGTTTCTCAGCCTCCCTGTCACCGTCGATGGTTACACTATCCACCCGGAAGCCCACTGACTGGTAGGGCTGGTGTGAAGCAGCGGCGGCCCAGTTGATTCGATTCGCACGATTGATGTACACGACCTGGGAGCCAAAATCCTGAAAAGAACCGCTGAGGGAGGCCCCAACGATAAGGTTATGTTCTCCCAGCATGTCGCCGAACAGAAAACTGACTCCACCAACTATACCGAACCCCGACGGTCCGTAG
>CAZEMW010000559.1:0-3166 GCA_964513105.1 uncultured Fibrobacterota bacterium | reverse complement strand
CCTCTGGGCGGACTAGATACCTGATGTTGATTAACTGGCAATTGCGTCAAATGAACCTGAAAATCGTGTACTACGGTCCGGGATTGAGCGGTAAGACCACGAACGTCAAACAAATCTATTCCCGGGTGAACCCAAATCACCGCGGCGAACTCCTTCTGCTTGACACTGTGGGGGAAAGAACCGTGTGTTTCGATTTCCTGGAAGTAGACCTTGGGAAAATTCGGGGGTTCACTCCCAAACTCCACCTGTACACCGTGCCGGGTCAGCAGTTCTACGAAGCCACCCGAAGACTGGTGGTAAACGGGGCCGACGGGGTTGTCTTTGTTGCCGACTCGACGGCACACTGCATCGAGGAAAACAGACGGTCGTGGGCCGACCTGAAAAAGCATCTGCACTGCAGTGGCTTGACCTGCAAGGGAGTACCTATTGTTTTCCAATTTAACAAACAGGACCTTGGAGATGCAATGAATCCGAAGGACCTGATAAAGGAGATGCGAATATCACGATACCCCTGGTTTGGAGCTACCGCCGTCAAAGGAAGGGGAATTGGGGAAACACTTAAAGCTATCTCAAGTAGAGTAATCGATCGTGCCGGTGCCGGCATGTACTATTGAACGCAAAGATACTATGAGGACCTATATGCCTGAAGTTGCATTACCAACCGGATCGGTAGAACTCGGCAATATGCTGCAGGACATGGTGAACACCGGTGATTTCGCGATATCGGTTCTTACGGACGAGAACGGATTCCCGATCGCTTCGGCGATTCGATCCGAGAAGAACACCGAAATGCTGGCCGCAGTCGTAGCCGTAGTCCAGCGAATAGCTCATCAGATCAAGAACCAATTGGCTATGGAACATATCGATGAAATTGCCGTTCGGGATGAAGCGAACAGAACACTCATTTGCCGTCCGTTTCATGTGAAAGAGCATAGAATGATCCTCGGAGTTATGCTCGCCCACAAGAAACAGCCGTATCGCCGATTGTCCAACAAGGCTGTGCGTTCGGTAAAGGATTCATGGAAACTGCTGTAAAGGAGGAATTGACCATGGCACTCCGGGGGACTCTCGAAAGCATGTCTGTGGCGGACCTGATACAACACACATGCACGGAACGCAAAACCGCCCGGGTACGCCTGCAGAGCAATGGAGCCGAAGGACATCTGTTCTTCAGAGACGGTGCTGTTATTCACGCGATAAACAACGACACAGAGGGAGAGGAGGTAATCTATGATCTCCTGAACTGGATCGATGGTGAATTCGAGATGGAGAACGATATTTCATCGCCCGTTCGCTCCATTCACACTACCTGGACGGCATTGCTCATCGAAGGTGCTCGACGAATTGATGAACGATCAAATGAATCAACGCTAATCACAGTGAACGAGGAGGAAGCCAACATGGCACCCAAGAAAAAATCCGAACTGCTTTCTGAAGCCATTGCAGAATTGCTCACCGAGTCTTCCGACATACAGGGAGCGGCGATTGTCGGGAAGGACGGACTGATCTATTCGGCCAATATTCCGCAGAAAGCTCTTGATGAAGACATGGTCGGCGCATCGTCCGCGGCCATACTCGGGCTGAGCATGCGAAGCTGTGACCAATTGAAGAGAGGGTCATACCTTCAGACTCTTGTTCAGGCAGACGACGGGAATATCATTGTTTCGCAACTTGACGACGACACGCTGTTTGTCGCCCTCACTCCGAAAGCCATTAACCTTGGAATGGCATTCGCCGAAGTCAGATCCATGGGTGATAGAGTTCGCCCGTTACTTGCCTCGTAACGTATTCCGCATGCTTTTCCTTGCGTGAGATCCTTCGGTAGGCGACCGCTGTCCGGGTCGAATTCACGCATACCAGACACAGCGAAGAGGCATGCTTTACCGCTGCCGAATAAGGAGATGCCAATGGATGTCGAAAAGAAGAAAGACCTCAATCGATACCGGTTGAGTAATATCATTCTCTTGAGCTTGACGGCTAGTACGTGGGAAACACTTGGTGAAACAGCATTCGCCTTCAGCGGGCGGATGGGCAAGCATGTTCTCGACATGATGGAAAAAGAACAGGGACTGGAAATAGCCGGTGACAACCCGGCAGACGTTATGCGGGAAATCGGACGCCTGTTTGTCGACGAATACGGATTCTGCTCCAAAATCGATGTAGAGGAAGACGGAGACAAGTATACAGTGAAGGTACACAATTGCATCAATCGGGGTTTCACCGATCAATTGGTCGCAGAGGGTGTGAAGAAGCCGTTCATCTGTCCAATTTTGAATTCCTGTCAAGCTGCGCTTCGAAGAATGGGTTACCGAATGCATGAGACTGTAGAAAAGTGGACCGATGGTAAGGGTTCGATAATCACTTTTGAGGCTATATAGAAAATTGAGATGAAGTCTTTAAAAGGACCCACTATTCTGCGGCGCTCGGATGCCCTATCCGATGAGGAAGCCGACTACTGGAAGGAAACACTCCGGTTCGGAACCAAAATTGGTACCGAACTGGAGGTTGTTCCGAAATACGGAGGCAACAGTGCCCAATTTGTGGAAACTCTCGAAGCCCAACTGGCTCCATCCGGGCAAAACGACTGGCTTGGAAAGTACGGGGTTCTCGATGTAGAAACGGAACACTGCGGCGCTGAAATTCGGCTGGTGGGACGATATCCCCACTTTGTACGACTTCGTAAACAGCACCGCTATATACTTCAAACGGTGAAGAGTCTTGGGGGAAGGGTTACATCGGCCTGTGGTTTCCATTTTCACTTGCTGGCGCCGCATCTTGGAGAGCCGGTGCCTCAAATCATTTTGGCAAATCTGTGGAATCTTACCCGACGATATGCACCGGAGCTGAAGTTTCTCACCAGCGCGGGAGCCGGGCGCGAATCCATCTGTAGACGGCGCAATCACAACAGCCACCTGGAAATGGTACGGCTATCCCCCGCGGTTCTCACCATGAAAGAGATCACCCGGATACTACACGGCAGTTCGATCGTTCCTGCTCACCAGAACTTCCTTAACCTGGAACATGTTCGATTCACCGATTCGGACGACATAGAAACTTTTCATGTAGAAAATCGCTTTCCCGACGCCCATCTCGTTCCGCTTGCCGTTACCTCTGTGGCCTTTCTGTTTTTTGCAATGCTTTTGAAATCTATTGACCTCTCCAGGTA
>CAZEMW010000558.1:0-3175 GCA_964513105.1 uncultured Fibrobacterota bacterium | reverse complement strand
CCCAGATACCGATCGAGGGCTATAGTGTAGAGGTGGTACTGGAGGAAATAGTAATGACGCTCCATGGCTTCCCGAAGGTGAATCGGGGCGTAATCCTCAATTCGGTTCCCCAGATGATTCGATTTCCAGTCTACCAGAAAGTATCGACCATTATGCAAAAACACACAATCGATAAAGCCCCGCACCAGTCCTTCACAGGGCTGAAACCGCAGTGCGCGCAAAAGTTCTTCGGGTGAGCGATTTGCCGGGGGGGCGATTGCGCTGAACGCCTTTGCGAGTGATTCCGGTGTCGTGTAAGAAAGCGGGAAATAAAACTCCAGCTCGTTCAGACGATTTTCATTGGAGATGTCGCCGAGGGTGAAGCCGCCGTATGGCCCTGGAATCCGTGCGGCGGTCAGCGTTTTCAGCGTTTGCATAAGGGTGTCGGTCCAGTGACTCTCAAATCCGTACTTGTCCAGTTTTGTCGTGACCAGATCCCGTGTCTCAGGTGATCCGGGAGTGGTAAAATCAAGCTCTTCGAGTATCTCATGAAGAAAACTGCCGGCGGCGGCTCCGGCCGGGAAGTCGAAGATGGTTCGTCCGTTGGTGTCCTGCGCGACCCGGGCGGGAGATGTGCCGATTCCGTCCCGGTCTATCGGCTCCGCCTCCTCTACCCCGCCGACTACCAATGAGGTAAAACTGGCGATTCTCCAGGGACGACCGAACCCGCCCTCGAACGTGCGACACCGTAACGGCACAGGGTCCTCACCGGCCGCTTCGATTCCCTTCCCCTCTCCCGAAGGCAACGGTTCAATTCGGATTGCATTCCCGGAAGCGGTTTCCAGCTTTTCCAAATCGTTTCGAACGTCCCCGTCGGTAAGATCCTTCAGGTGAGCCTCTAATGAAGCGACCGGTCGTTCCTGATCGAGTTGTGCGGGACGGTGGAAAAGGTACGCCGGTGCCGATGAAAACGTGTCTTTGAATCGACCCCAGGCCAGACAGCAATGATTGCGCGCGCGGGTCAATGCTACGTATATCAATCGCAGATTCTCGGCAAGCTGCTCGTACTCCGCTTTGTGTCTGTTTTCGTCAAGAGTATCCGATCCAATATCATACACAATTCGCCCGGTCTCGGTTTTATCATGATAGGTAATCGTTGACCCACGCACTCGGGCGGACCTCCAGAGGAACGGACAGAAAACGATCGGAAACTGCAGCCCTTTCGATTTATGAATCGTGATTATCCGCACCGCGTCTTCATCGCTTTCCAGGCGCAGTTCATGCTCTTCTTCCGATAGTTCCCGCGAACCAATCAGTTCCGAAAGTCGCCGAACCAGTCGGGAAATGCCGTGTTCCTGACGAGCGCTTTCGGCCTGAAGAATCTCTCCCAGGTGCTGCATATTCGTAACCGCTCGTTCGCCGTCGGGCAGACGAAGCAGGTTTTCCAGTACCCGCCGACGGCGCGTGAGGTCCGAGAGCATGCGGGCAAAGCCGTGTTCTTCCCACGTGTACCGGTACTCATGGAATTCCCGCCAGAGTTCCTCGTATGCTTTTTCGTCCCGAAGCGCGTCATCCAGAGCGTTGGCGTCAAGGCCGATCATGTCGGTACACAGTGCGGCGCGCACCAGTCGCTGATCGTGGGGATCGGCAACGGCGGACAATACCCGAAGCATCTCTTCTGCCTGAGTGCTCTCAAATAGATTGCCGGCACTCTGCAGTACGGCCGGTACGCCCAGACAAGTCAGGGCACGTTTCATGCTCCGCGCCTCGGATCGTCGGTCGACCAGTATTGCGATGTCCGAAGCCCGGACCGGGGTGCCCCCGATATGTGCTTTTCCCTGTGCGGCGCGGGTGAGAATTGCCGCAATCCGGGATGCGGTTGCACGCTCGATTTCGGGCCCGGCAACCGTTTTGGGAATGGGACCGTCGCCGTCGGTAAATCGCGACGAATCGGCAAACCATATGGTCATCGGTGCAGCTTCGGCATGATCGATCACAAGCGGCTCCGCCGGAGACTTCTCCGGACTCGACGCCGGACGAAAGGTGATATCCTTCTCAAACAAAAAGGGATTCACCGCCGACGAAAACAGGGTATTGACCGCGGATACCAACTCGGGACGGGAACGGTAGTTGACCTGAAGGGTATGTCGACTGCGCGCGGCACGGGCCGCGGCCATATAGGTGAATATGTCGGCGCCCCGAAACCCGTAGATTGCCTGCTTTGGATCGCCGATCAGAAAGAGCGAACCATTGCGTCCGGGAAACAGGGTGGAGAATATTTCGTACTGTAGCGGGTCGGTATCCTGAAACTCGTCTATCAACGCCGCACCAAATGATCGGTTGACCTCTCGAACAAGAGTATTCCGCCGAGGCCCCCGCACCGCTTCATGCAGAGCGGTGAGCAGGTCGTCGAATGTCTGGACATTGTATAGATGTTTTTTCTCCCGAAGTTCCTTTGTCAGTGATGTTACGAATAGTACGTTCCTTCGAAGCAGCTCTTCGGCAAGAGCGGCTTTCAACGTTTCCGCGGCTCGGAGCAGTTCCTCACAGAGGAAGAAAAAGCGGTGTTGCGGTGCGGCGTGCCCTTTTTTGGTTGCGGCTGCAATTGTATCGGGAGTAAATTTCTCGAATCCCTCGAACAGGTCGGCGGTGTACCTTCCGTGAGAACAAAACCAGTCCATTTCGTCCAGAATCCGACGAATCGTTGACTCGCGATAGCGAGACTTGTTCAATGCCGGTCCGGTCAGCAGCTCCCCGACCTCTTCTCGAACCCTGGGCCACTCTCGCGAAAGCTCGGTAAACGCGTGCTCGAACTCCGTCTCGCCCCCGGCACGGTTTTCAGGGGACGGTTGCGGAAGGACACGCAGTCCCGGCTGAATCAGATGGGTCGGTACCAGCCGAAGAAGTGATTCGGGAGAAAGCCCACGACGAAGCGCAAAATGAACCATATAGGGGGATGCTTCGTAGAAATGATACCGCCAGAAATCTCCCGCGGCCTCCTTGAGAAGCGTTTCTCCGTTGGTCACCAGCTCGACCTCGAACCGCACCCCGGACTCAAACGCGTGCTGCTGCAGCACCCGTCGGCAGAAGCCGTGAATGGTGAATATCGCCGCCTCATCGAACGACTGAAGCGCCAGTGTCAACAGTTCCCGTGCTCGTTTTGAATCCACTTTTGTAAATATGTCCCGAAGGCTCT
>CAZEMW010000557.1:0-3181 GCA_964513105.1 uncultured Fibrobacterota bacterium | reverse complement strand
GTTTCTCGACTGGAACCAGAAAAGAGTGGTTATTGAGGTTGCGGATGAAGGCGTTGGTATTGCCCCGGAGTACCGAAACAGAATTCTCGATCCGTTTTTCACCACCAAGAAGGGACAGGGCGGTACCGGCCTTGGACTCTCGGTATCGTATGGTATAATGAGAGAGCACCACGGCGCCATTGAGTTTGCCCCAAATCACCCGTCGGGCACTATTGCTCGAATGTGGTTGCCGATACACGCAGAAGACGAATCCGTTTCGGAATTCGGAGGAACTGATGACAGCAATGAATGATATACATATTCTCGCGGTCGACGATGAAGAGGAGTTGTTACAGACCATATCGGTCATTCTGGAGTTACAGGGCTACACAATTCACCGGAGCACTTCGCCGTCTCAGGCCCTCAGTATGATTACCCATCCGGAAGCCGATGCCGACCCCGTAGATATTCTACTGACCGATATCGAGATGCCGGAGTTTTCCGGTATCTCCCTTATCGAACGTGTGCACGGATCCTGTCCGGACCTGCCCGTTCTTGCCATGACCGGGTACGGCACCAAGAAAATGGTGGTCGAACTCCTGCACAAGGGTATCGCCGATTATATTGATAAACCGTTCAAGATGGACGATCTTGTCGGTCGGGTCGGCAAGCTGGCGGAGAAGGTTCGTCATCGACGGAAAGACCGCGAGCAGACCGAACAAAAGCTTCAGGAACGAGAGACACACATCCATGCTCTTGAAGAGAAAATGCTTGCGTCACAGGAATTCGAGCTGCTGGGCAAACTGGCGCGAGGTGTGGCTCACGATTTCAACAACCTTCTGGTAAGCATAGTCGGGTATGCCGACATGGTCCGAGACATGTGCGAGAGCCCGGGGGACACCCTGAACAAAGAACAGGTGCACGGCTTTGTGCGGCTGATTCTCAAGGCCGCGGGAACGGCGCAGGTGACCGTGGGTCAGCTCCGGGGTTTCACAAAGGGTGAAAAACATCGGCATGTCGAACTCGATGTGCACGAGGTCTTGCGATACGCAATCAAGATGTGTTCGGCAACACTGCGACCGGCAGTGCGATTCAACAGCACGTTCGATGCCCGGGATCGGCATGTCATGGGCGAGCCGTCGCTGCTCAGTAACGCATTTATCAATCTCTTTTTCAATGCCCGGGATTCGATGCCCGACGGTGGGAAGGTTACGGTTCTGACTTCATGCGTTCACCTCGAAGGTACCGAGAGCAGTGAGCTTGACGGAGGAAAGTATTTGTTGATATCGATCAGCGACGAAGGGGAAGGGATTCCACCGGAAATACAGCAACGAATATTCGAGCCGTTCTTTACCACAAAGGGTGATCGTGGAAACGGACTCGGCCTGCCCAGTGTACTGAACACCATCAGTTCACATAAAGGCATGATCCGCGTGCACTCCACACCGTCCGAGGGCACCACGTTTAAACTGTATCTCCCGGTGATCGATCTGGGCGGTTGAGCGAGACTAATCTTTCGGAGGGTAAGATCAAAGGTCTACTGTCAAAGGTTGAAAAAAAGAGCCAACGCACAGTTTGTCGGGCAAATCCAGTCTCCTTTTGACGACCTATTTGTCGGCAAAGAGGATGATCTGTTTGACCTCTGAACATTGATCTTCGTTCATTGATCTTTGTTCATTGACCTTTGCCCTTTGACCTTTGTTCTTTGCCCTTTGTCCTTTGCCCTTTGTCCTTTGCCCTTTGAGCCGGTTACCGAGCGAAGCGCCGTATTGCGATGCGCTGAGCTTGCCGAAGTGAGCGGAGCCGAAATGCCGAGGTATCCGGCTCCGCAGCCCTCAAATCCCCACCAATGCGCTTAAGAAAAATCGAAAGGTTACACAGAAACTCCACCGTGACTTCGTCGGCGTCGAAAGGATTTATCTTGACGGCCCCAAATTCTACCGCAAACCATGGTGCGTCGTCTTTGTACCAGTAGAACTCAATGCCCGGTGAAAGGGCCGCTTTGAATTCGAGCCCGGGCGTAGTCTGGATTTCGTCCTCGAGGTAATCCCAGAATTCGGTCCCCAATGCCATCGTATAAACAAGTTGGATTGACCCGCCGACCCGCCCTTTCCGAAACGGAATAGCCGCCACCCCGAGATACGGCACCGCGAATGCGCTGGTTTCCATCAGTGTTTTGCCGCAGCGCTCTTTCACGCTGTACCGTACGTTCAGGTTAACGCCGGTTTTGGCGGTGAAATAATCGCCGACAAACATCGAGTACCTTCCTCCAAGCCCACTGGTGCCGCCGGAAAGGCCGAAGTACTGAGAAAAATCTGCGGCGTGCGAGGTGAAGATGAAACCGATGAGCAGGATTGCAAATAGTGCTTTTCCGTAAACCAACGAAAATAAAATCGACCGGAGCGCTGCATTGCGATGCACTGCGTCGCGATCATACATCGGGAAGGTGAGCTTACCGAAGTGAGCCTGCTGAACTGAACTTGTCGAAAGGTCGAGGAGCCCCTTCATCGGCCTGAATCGGCAGGTTTCTTTCGGCTTCTCCATACCGTTCATCTTCCCGACCTTAGATTCAGGACTCGATGAACGGGTAGTTGTATTAGAGGCATTCGGTGGTTTCATTTGTTTTCCTCCGAAACAGTGTTTGCGATTACGAGCACGAGCACGAGCACGAGCACGAGCATGAGCAGAAGGGTGAGGCGATCCTCACTTTATTCCCCTCGATCGGCACGCTTCCCGACATAGAATTCATCGTTACGAATATCCAACCCCGATCTCAGTTTGTACTGCAGCACTGTGCTGAAAATAGTAGCCTCAATCTTATTCCGGCGAAATTTCGGCGCGTAAAAGGCGCTTCTTTTAAGGATCGAGGTGGTCGAATAGGCGGTGCGGTAAATGTGGCCAAGGGCCTTCAGGACATCTTCGTCGTTGATGTTTGGATTTCGGTAGTTGAACAGACGGGAGTTGTCGAGTTTACCTTCCTTCTCGAGACGTTCGTACAGCTCGGTCCCCGGGAGTGCTTTGACGGGAAAAATGGCCGGGATGATATTCATTTCACGACAGAAGTCCAGTGTGCGGTAGTAGGTCTCCAGATCGTCGTTGTCATAGCCGACAACAAACCATCCGGAAACAATCACTCCCAAATCCTGTATAAACCGTATGTTCTCCTTAATCTGTTCCAGCGGGTCGCGATTCGGAGTTACAC
>CAZEMW010000556.1:0-3193 GCA_964513105.1 uncultured Fibrobacterota bacterium | reverse complement strand
ACCCTCGAAAACGGACGCCGAGTCCCGATTTCAATCGGGAAGGTGCCCGTTTTCGACCGGAAACAGGGGGTTCATCTTCCCGAAGTTAATTCGGGACTCGATGAACGGGTGTTTTCGGACAGACACTATTTAGAACCTGAACTGAGCGATTCTGAGTAAGGAAATAGCGTAATCTCATGAGACGAGACGAGTTGAAGGAATCGCGGTGCATACTGCACAATTCCCACTTTGGTATGTGCAAGATTACTGAAACCCGTATTGGCCATGAGATGCCCCTGATATCGGTGCCTATGAACTTGGCGCGGAAACGGTGATTGGAAACAGTGATTTTTCCAACGATCACACCAGAATACAGAAACATTTGGAGCAATGCTTCCCTCTCCCGAGGGCTGGTAATGCGCCGGCTGTGCGTCGGCACCCACGCGGGCAATGGTACGACCTTCAAGGACGCCCCATTATTCAATCCGGTGCAGCCTCGCGATTTCAAACACAACCGGGGGCCGGGGTGTTGATCTCTGATAGAAACGATGGCAATGCCCGAAGGCGCATCCGAGTATCCGGTTCACGGTAATCCGGTGGAATAGAAATCTACGCCACAAGCCCTTTGCCAATAGGAGAGGGGCTTGTGGTCGATCTTTTGTCACTCAATTCTCAGCAATGAAAACCGCCGAATTTCGTTGCCTGATTTGACCTGCGCGACGTACATGCCGTTGGTGAGCCCGCCGGTAGGAAAAAAGCCGCCTGCATGCAGCTCCGTTCGTGCGAAACGCTGGATCTGTCAATGTACTCCGTAGCGGCATGACGGACTGAGTATCTATCGCACGGAGTAACAACCTACCTCCGCAAGTGCTTCTTCATCAGTTTTCGCACAATTCCATGCACCCGTTCAGGATCTTCGTTGTTGTGAGCGTAGTAGTAAATGCTTAAATGATCAGGACGATACTGTTGCAGGTACTTGTCAAAATTGGTCTCGAATTCCGCTGTTGCTTCTTTGGGCATCAACATGTTTTCGACCAGAGCGAAGGTCCTTTTGCCTGCAGTACGGCACTCCTCAACGGTTCTGTCCCAAACGGACTCAATCCGGTATTTGTGCCATAACGGCTCTTCGTGAAAGAAACTCTGACGCGACAGATTGCCGTCGTACCCCATGTACTCTATTGCCGGGAGCTTTGCAGCTTCTGCCGTGAACTGTTCCGGGTCGGTTTTCTGAGCGAAAAGGGTCTGGGTGAGAGACGGGGCAATTGACTGACAATAGTCAGTGAGGTCTCCAAAAAAATCCAGGAAGCTCTGGATCATGTCGCTTTCCGTCGGATTATCGCCGAGCTTGTTGATAGTTGCCGGGTGAGTACTGATCCGGTGTACCGATTTTGGTTCATCCCAGACAATGCCGTCGAGATCGTAATCGGTCAGAATTGTTTTCATGAACTCCCTGGTCCATTCCACAAACGCGGGTTCTTCGACGCAGGCGATAAATCGTTCTCCAATGGTGTGTTCAGGATGCTCCGACAACCAGACACTCGGCATCAGCGGCGCCCCGGCAAATCGCCCACCAATCCTGCTCGGAATCACATGCACCTTGAGGCCCACTTTTTTTGCGATTCCAACTTGAATCTCAAACGCCCGACGTGAATACCGCATCTCGCTTTCGCTGAATGTCAGGCAGACGGTATCAAACCCCATGTCAATCATGTCTTTGAAGCTTTCTTCAATCTGGTGGGGAACAACGGTGAAGTGCTGGTATCCAAGGCAGTAGGCACTGATCATATCGGTTTTCCTTTCGTGATTCGCTTTTCTTCAGACAGGTGTTCACCGATTCATCCGTAACGCATACCTCAGAAAGTGCGGTGCCCCGGAAAGCAGCCGCCACCAACTGTGAGGACTCTGTACCACCATCCTCCGGTACACCTTCCTCATGAACTGTCGCTGGTAGAATTCGCTTATGAACTGTCGCTGGTAGAATTCGAGCTTTTCACGGGAACCGATTTCCTTATTTACAAAAACAAAATCCATGCAGTCCATGCGGTTCCAGTCTTCGGTGAATTCTCCCAACGACTCGATGTCGCGGTAAATCGGAGCGCCGGGGTAGGGGGTGAAGGCGGTTACGTTGATGTCCTTGAGGGGGAGGCGTTTGGCAAATTGGAGTGTTTTTTGAACCGACTGTTCGGTCTCACCCGGGAAGCCAATCATGAACAACCCCTTGACCCACAGCCCCGCATTGTACAAGCGATTGATATCCCGCTCTATGTCTTCAAGGCGTAATCCTTCTTTATGGCTGTCAAGGATATTCTGGTCCCCGGATTCTATTCCTGCATGCACCATCCAGCATCCCGCCGATTTAAGCTCCCGAATGAGATCTTCATCAATATGGCCGATACGCACAATGCAGTTGAAAGATACGCCGAGTTTTGCATTACGGAGAAGGCCACAGAGGCGAGCGACCCTTTTTCGGTTGAGCGTGAAAAGATCGTCGTAAAACATTATGTGCCGTATGCCGAAATCCGTGTTCAGCTTTCGTATCAGTTCAAACGTGTACTCGGGAGAATTCCATCGAAAGCTCTTTCGGTACACCGATCGGTCGCAATAACTGCAGCGGTACACACAACCCCGGGAAGAGATGATCCCGGCTCCGGGATGTTTCGGATAGCTGAATAGCGGCATATAGTAGCTCTTGGGAAAACCCTCGATCAGATCATATGCCGGGAAAGGAAGATCGTCCATTGCGCACAGAGTCGTTTGCTCCGGACCATTCTTGATCCGGGTACCGGTGCGGTAGTAACACCCCTCTATGCTCTCCGGTCGACGGCCCTCAATCAACTGCAGAAAGGTGTATTCTCCTTCTCCGGCAAGTACATAATCGATTGACTCAAAATCGCGAACTATTCGATCACGCCCCCACGAGACATGGACGCCCCCGAAAACCGTTCGGATTGACTGGTTTTTCTTCTTGATCTTACGAGAAATATCCCAGGCGGCGAGGAAGGTCGGTGTTATTGCGGAGAAGCCGACATAATCGGGCGATTGCGAAACAATCCTCTCGGCCCAGGTTTGGCCCGACACCTGTGGCTCGAGGTTGGCATCAATAATCCGAACAGAATGCCCCGCCTCGCGCAGAACCGCGGCGATTGACGCCAACCCGATCGGAGGCAGACGAACCGCCAACTGCGAAATAGCCGACGTTGCGGTCTTTGGAGCG
>CAZEMW010000555.1:0-3194 GCA_964513105.1 uncultured Fibrobacterota bacterium | reverse complement strand
GGTTAAAGGATAATGAATGGACTACCGCATAGAAGATAGGGACATGGCAGATGTTCAGAGCTGATTATGGGCACGGAAAAGTAAATGTTCTGATGTCTACCTACAACGGGGTCAAATACCTTCCCGAGCAACTGAACAGCCTCGCAACCCAGGATTACAGAAACCTTGTGGTGCATATACGTGACGACTGCAGCAATGACAATACTTTCGACATTGCTGCGGATTACTGCCGGCAAAGAAAAAAATGGAATGTGAGAAAAGGTGCTCACCTTGGGGTTTTCGGCAGCTTCATGGATCTCCTCCGGCACGCTGATAGTACCGCCACGTATTTTGCCTTTTGTGATCAGGACGACATCTGGCTTTCGGATAAAGTCAGTCGAGCAGTTTCCTTCTTGGAAAGGCACCGCAATTCTTATCGACCGCTGTTGTATTGCTCCCGTGTACATCTGGTGGATTCTTCGCTTCGTTCGATCGGCGCTACAAGAATTCCTTCCAACATCAGTTTTGAAAACGCGGTCGTGGAAAACGTGGCTACCGGATGCACCATAGTAATCGACAGAAAGGCCAGGGATTTACTCCTGGAACGAATCCCCGATAATTTGACCTTTCATGATTGGTGGGCCTATCTTGTAATATCGGTATTCGGCACCGTGATCTACGATAGTGAGCCTCGAGTTCTTCATCGTAAGCATTCGGGCAATGTCAGTCTCGATTTGGCGCTTGGTCTTTCAGGAGTTACGACGCGTATTCAGAAAATTCTGAGCACCGATACCGGTAACGGTCCACTAACCACTCGACTAAATGCGTTCTTCTACCATTGGCAAGATCGTTTGTCGGATGAATGCCGGGAAACGCTCGGACAATTCACGCGGGGGGTGAAGAAGGGACTCTGCGGGCGAACACGGCTCGCATTCACGCACCCTTACCGCCGGAACCTCATGATTGATCAGACGGCACTTACAATGATGATACTTCTTGGGAAATACTAGCCCAAGTTTCGCGGTCGAAAGCCGCTGTCCCGAGCGGTGCCGAGGCGCTGTCGCGAGCGGAGTCGAGGGAGAGAGAGAGCAGTATGCGTAAGATATTGTGCGAGATTAGGTTACAAAAAAGCGAAGGGGTACCCGGTGCGATACCTTGAGCATTTTTGGAAGTTAAGATCGTGCAATAGCTTACGCAGGATGCCGTGTCTCGGCTGCGAAACTTGGGCTAGATTGAGTTGCTGCAATAAAATAGCCACAAGCATCGCCGAAGTGCCTCAGGCTGGGCGGTTCGAGGAATTATGACGGCTCAGGATGCTTCGACTTTCAGCATGCGTAAAAGTGCCGGAAAAGGGGCCGTATGGTTGTCTGCGGCAAGCCTTGTCGGTGCCGTTTCGCAGTATTTTCAACTCGGACTTCTGGCATGGGCTGTATCTCCGGAGGGGGTGGGGGCACTTGCCGCTGTTTCTGTCGCGGTAGGCCTGGGAACGGTGCTTTCCGATCTCGGAATTGGTAATGCCCTTGTCCACTTCCGTCCCACGGAAAACGGTACACTGTCGTCGCTGTTCTGGATCAATGCTTGTGCCGCCTTTCTCACGGCTACGCTGTTTTTTGTGTTTGCCGATCCGATTGCTGCGGCATTCGGTGTAAGAGGTCATACGCTATTATTCAGGATTACCGGTCTGTTCTTCCTGATCGTTCCGTTCGGTCGTATGTATCAGATGCTGCTACAGCGAGATCTGCGCTTCAAAGCTGTGGCCGTCTCGGAAATGGTCGGCAAGGTTGTCGGGTTGGCAGTTTTCTCCGGATACCTGGCCTTTCGTCGTGATCCCATAGCCGGCATTTGGGCCCTTCTTGCCGATGGTGTGGTTCGGACTGTTATAGTGGTGAGCGCCGGGGTTAAAATTTTTCGGCCCAGGGCCTATTTTTCTCACCATAATTTGCATGAAATCTTCCGCTACGGTCTGTATCAGACCGCTGAGCATGGAATCGGGTATCTGGTTGACCGGTTGGATCACATCATTGTGGGGATGCTCCTTGGACCGAGTGCTCTTGGGTTGTATTCACTCGCCTACAGCCTGATCGCACAACCGGTGGTTCGTATTGCACCGGTTCTCATGCGAGTGGCATTCCCGGTTTTCTCGACACTGAGAGCCGGACGTTCCCAGTTGCGTAGCGCCTACTATAGAGTACTTGAACTATTGTCGCTCCTTTTGCTTCCTGTCGTCTTTTTCATCGCCGCTCTCGCCGACGTTTTTATACCCCTCCTGTTGGGGAAAGAGTGGGAGTCATCTATCCCAATAGTAATGTTGTTCTCTTTTGTGTATGTTGGGAGGATTATCAGCTATCCGCTGGGGGTTCTTCTATCCGCGAAAGGCTGGGCGGCTCGAAGCTTTTTCTTGAGCCTGTCGGCATTGATAGTGCAAGCCTTGCTGATGTATCCGGGGGCCGTTTTGTATGGATTGCCGGGTGTAGTCTTTAGCCTGATTCTGGTTCAGGCACTATTTTTCGGGGTAGAATATGTGTTCCTCCTCCGCCCTGCCCTGGGTCGAAGTTTCGCTGAAATGGTGGGAAGTCTGCGTCTTGCATTTGTGGTCTCCATAGCGGCGGTGATTGGTGTTACCGCCGCAAAACAGCTCTGGCCGGACCGGTTTGGAGACACTTCTCTCTTGGTGGCTGCAGCCTTGGTGGGTATTGCAGCTGTGGCTGCGGTCGGACTGCTGTTCGGCAAGCAGACTATTCGACGGTACATTGATGAGGTGAAAGCTTCTCTGCTGAATATTTCCTGAGGCATTCTATGACGAGAATCGATTCCATTTCGCAGGCCGGCAGAGAACAATGGCTGCAGGTATGCAATGAAAGCTCCACCGCAACGTTTTTTCACACTCCTTACTGGTATGAATCCTGGGCATCCGCGATCGGCACTCCGGAGGATGCAACCGCGTTGCGCATTCTTTTTGATGACGGAGCGGTGGCAATTATCCCTTTTCTCAGGCAACGGGTTCTGTTTGGCATTCAGGCTTTGTACCATTCGTCGCCGGCAGGAAACTACGGAGGGTTTATATCGACGAACTCGCTCTCAGAGGAACATAAGGACTTGTTGTTGAAAGTGATGAAAAACCGGAGAAATATCGTAATTCGAGAGAATCCCTTCGATCCGTTCCCGAGATCAATCCCCTTTTCTTCCTCTGCCGACGACTTCACTCAGGTCGTTGA
>CAZEMW010000554.1:0-3202 GCA_964513105.1 uncultured Fibrobacterota bacterium | reverse complement strand
GGGATTGGGTTCGATATAAACGGCATTCCCGATCCCACACACCGGATAAACCTGGAACGCGAACACGGCCGCGGCATTTTCCTTGTCCGCAACTACGTCGATGAAGTCGGCCAGAATGAGCGCGGAAACGGGGTCTATTTCATCCGATACAACCCCGCAAAGGCCTGATGACTCGGCTGCCGTATCGGAAGATGGGACTGGCACATATCGTCTGTGCTCAATGCATCGCTTTCCTCAGTCACGAAGATCTGCAAAGGTCGGATTACGGGATTCTCGTTTCGGTAAGATCATCCGCCGAACTAAGCATGCTCTCCAAATCGGACTCGGTGTCGGAGTCGGATTCGATATCGACTCCCGGACAACACCCAACCGGGTTTTTGATTTGCTGTTCGACGGAACCGGTCACCAGGTGTTTTCATCCTCAAATCGCCGCTACTCGGCACCGGCACCGATGTGCCGCACATCACCCGGCCGGAATCACGATGCACCATTGCACGGAATACCTGCCGTTCCCCCCATTTCCCCGTTGCACATTGTACTTTCTATAAGCTCGGCTCCGGCCGGCAGCAGGTGCACCTTTCCGCAACCTGCCCGGAAAAGTGCGCTATTTGTCGGAGAAACCTGAAACTACCACCAAAGCGATCTTCGTGTACTCCGCGGTTTGCGTGCCCCGGATACGAGATCAGAAGCAAAGGCTTACATGCGGTTCACAAAACACCGCATACTCGGTCGTCCGATGAGAAATGTGATAGCACAGACAGTTTTAAGTTTGGCTCTGTTCGTCGGCATCCTTCCGGCGACCGCCCAACAGATCGACAGCACCGCCCTGGATACGCTGGAATCGGGCCCGGGTGCTCTTCTCCCCGACTCGGGCGAAACAGGCGATTTCCCTCCCCCCGAGAAACCTCTGTTTGTCCCGGATTCCATCGAGCAACCGGAGGTTGATCCGGATACGATTACCCTCATTCCCGAATCGGACTCCACGTCCATTCTTCTCAGTGTGCCCTACGACGATACCGCGACCGGTGTTGTTCCCGAAAGCCAAATACTTGAGCCCGATACATCCTACCGATTCTGGTCCGATCCCTTCCGGGGTGTCGGAATCGGCTGGTCGCTCGGAGGAATGCCGATCTATGAGTCGTGGCAGGGCGGGCTGATTGATGAAGCGTCGGGGTTGCCGGCGTTTACCGACTGGGTGGATTCGATCCCGATTCGTTTCAACGAGATAACTACTCCCGATGAGTACCACACGGCATTTCCGGTAGGCGTCACCTTTGTTCCATTCGTCTCCGAGAACAGCTACTCGGCCATTGACCTGGATTTCCGGTTCATGACCAAAACGCAGGAGCTGAGCTGGAAGTCGGACTCGATATCGGTCGATTTCTGGAACCGAACGCGGAAGCTGCGATATTTCGACGGCACCGTGGGGCTCACTACCCATCTTGGCATTCGCCCAAGGTACTTCTCAGTCAAAGGGGTTGACAGGACATCTCTGGTACTGGGTACTTCGTTCTGTCCACTTTCGGCGGTACAAATAATTCGTGAAGACAGCTCACCGTTTCTCGACACCGCGTACTCAGCAACCGACATGTACTATGGTCTGGGTGCATCGTGGAAGATCGGTGTCTCGACACTCCGTCAGACATCCCCCGGACGCGGACTGGAAATCGGGACAATGTACGCCGGGTTCTGGCGGGGATCATACACGGGTGAGCGGGATTTTATCCGGGGTCGACTCGATCCCGGCGATCCCAATGCATTCGACGCGGTTCGCTTTGTGACGCATCGATTCCACCTCTATGTCCGACTGCTTTTCGGCAGGAAACCACCCAAAACAGAGCCCGTGCAGGCACAGGCAACCCCAACTACGGACACGACCGATTCCGACACATCCGGCACCGATACTTCCGCGGTTGATACTGTGGGCAACACAGTCTCCCCGGATTCGCTCTCGACGCCCAATGATATCGAACCGGACACAACCGACTCACTCCCCGACACTGTCCCGCCAACTCCACGGGACACGGTTCCGTCTCCGGAGCCTACGGGCCGGCTCCGCCGATTTCATGAGGGTCAGAAATACACGTTCGCCCCCAAACAGGTCACACTAACGTGTATGGGAGTACCGTCACGCAAATCTCCCCGATATACCGCGGCGTACCTCCGTTTTTCCCCACGGTTCTGCTGATGGACATCGACATCGCGGCCGTGCATCGAATTCTGAAGCGTGAGTATGCCCGGTACCGGATGCCCGTAGTGGAACTCATTGAAGTTCAAACCAAAGATCCGTTTAAGGTGCTGGTTGCTACCATTCTCAGCTCACGGACACGGGATGAGACCACCGCACAGGCCGCGGCTCGGCTCTTTGCCCGGGTGTCGAAAATGTCCGACCTGAACACAATTCCCCGCAAAGAAATACTGGAACTCATTTATCCGGTGGGATTCTATCAGAACAAGGCAACGTTTCTGAAAAAACTACCCGACGAGGTCGATCGGCTTTTCAATGGACGAATCCCGGACACGGTCGAGGAGTTGATCAACCTGCCGGGTGTCGGACGAAAAACGGCGAATCTGGTCGTTGCGGTGGGCTTTGACAAACCGGCTATTTGCGTCGATGTCCATGTGCATCGAATCACAAACCGCCTGGGGTATGTTCACACGAAAACCCCGTTCGATACCGAAATGGCGCTTCGACAAAGGCTCCCGGTCCGCTACTGGAGAACGCTCAATTCATACCTGGTATCATTCGGACAACACACCTGCACCCCGCAACGCCCACGATGTTCGGAGTGTCCGCTCAAGAACATGTGTCCAAAAATCGGGGTCCTGCCCCGCCTCTAAGACGGCATAGCCGGATACCTCGGCTTCGCTCGGTAACCGGATCAAACTTCGGCATTTCGGCTTCGCTCACTTCGGCAAGCTCAGCGCATCGCAATACGGCGCTTCGCTCGGTAACCGGATCAAACTTCGGCACCTCGGCATTTCGGCTTCGCTCAATACGGCGCTTCGCTCGGCACAGCGCTCGGCTCAGTTACCAAAGATCGAAGATCAGACTTCGACCAGGCTCAGCCACCGAACAGACAATTCCTTTAGAATCTACGCTTTTACCGGGACTTTCGCCCGGTAAAAGTGGCCCCAAGGGGTAGTAGAAACACCAGATGCACCCCTCGGGTTTTAAGTTCCATTACAACAACAGTGTGCC
>CAZEMW010000553.1:0-3228 GCA_964513105.1 uncultured Fibrobacterota bacterium | reverse complement strand
CTTTGACCTTGGGTGACCGAGCGGAGCGCTGTGCCGAGCGAAGCCGAGGTGCCGAGGTCTGACCTTCCGGCTACGCCGGCTTAGCACCGTCGCATTG
This sequence comes from uncultured Fibrobacterota bacterium, assembly GCA_964513105.1. Taxonomy (GTDB): domain Bacteria; phylum Fibrobacterota; class Chitinivibrionia; order Chitinivibrionales; family CAYFVL01; genus CAYFVL01. Next base: position 3,131 of record CAZEMW010000553.1, on the reverse strand, counting down.
TATTTTGGGGACGGGTGGGTATAAATGCTATGAAAAAAGTGCTGGTAGCGCCGCTGGACTGGGGGTTGGGACACGCGACTCGATGTATACCGATTGTTCGTGAGCTGCTCAATTTGGGACACGAGGTGCATTTGGGGGGCGAAGGACCACATATTGAGCTCCTGAAATCGGAGTTCCCCACTGCACAAACGGTAGCCCTGCCGAATTATGGAATAACTTACTCTTCAAGCCGCATCGGAACGTTCGCAAAGTTCCCCTGGATGCTTTGGCGTGTTTTCAACTGTGCGGCCAAAGAACGGCGTCTGATCGAGCAGCTCGTAGAACGGCAGATGTATGACGGTATCATCTCGGACCAACGTTTCGGCTGCCGGTCTGCCCGAATACCCTCGATCTATCTTACGCATCAGTTGCGCCTGAAAATGCCTCCCGGTTTCAAGCTTTTCGAGCCAATAATTTCCTACGGTCTCCTCCACGCCGCAACCCGGTTTACCGAAATCTGGATCCCCGACTATCCCGGAAAGGAGAACCTGACTGGTGAGCTCTCACACCGACCGCCACTTCCCCCCCGAAGGAGATACATCGGCCCGCTGTCTCGATTCATACCGAAGGGAAAAGGGTGCCACCAATCCGCGGACCTGCTGGTTCTTCTATCCGGCCCGGAGCCGCAGCGAACCATTTTTGAAAGACAAATACGGGATCAGCTGGGTACCTACCGGGGGAACGCCGTGGTGCTGCTGGGACGTCCCGGAGTCGGCCATAAACCTGAGATCGGCGACCGTGTTCGTATCATTCCCCATTTACCGACTGAAGAACTTGCCGAGCTCCTTCAAAACAGCAAAGCCGTAGTTTGCCGTGGAGGCTATACCACTATAATGGAGCTAATTTCACTGAGACAAACGGCGGTGCTGGTGCCGACCCCCGGACAAACCGAACAGGAATATCTCTGTCAACGCCTTGCCGCAAAGGATCGATTTGTCTGTCGTTCTCAGGAGGATTTTGACTTGTCCGGAGCCCTCGCGGCTCTCGCGAAACGTCCGTCGACGAAGGGCTTTACTACTATTCCGAACCTGCTGACACCGGCGGTAGAAAATATATTTGGAGCATAGAATCGCCGCTATTTTATTTTAACCCAGGCTTCACATATCATGTCCTGATCCATGTGAGATTGCCCCAACATCTTCCCCATAAACGAAATCAGCCTGTACTCTCTTCATCCCGCCGGTTGGCAGGGGAACAGAAATGACAGTTCCGACCAGGAAAATGAACACACGCCCGGCAGGCACACCCGAAGCTCTTGTCCTGCAAACAGAGACTACTCAGCCGGCAGCTCGCTCGTCTTCACATCAATATTTCCGTTCTATCGACGGACTACGATTACTCGCCGCCGCAGGGGTGGTCCTTTTCCACTACGAACAAATCGGAGGATTCGCCGCTCTTGACGGAAGTCCCGGGTGGTTCTTTCGGATTGTAAAAGGTCCGGCCTTTCACGCAAGCTTATTCTTCATTCTTGCGGGATTCATTTTCACAATAAAATTCGGTCCCGTAACCAAAAAACTCTCTCTGTCCAAATTTCTCAAGAGCCGTATGCGGGATCTCTACCCCCTTCATGCGGTTACCACCCTTGCCATGGTACCGCTCGCGATACGGCCCCTTATTGAATCCGGGGAGCCGTGGGGAGCGACTCTTATTCGCTCTCTCACCGTTCATCTTGGATTGCTCTATGCATTTTTCCCATTCGACACGTTCGCTCTGAATCGACCCTCGTGGGCTCTGTCCGCCTTTTTCTTCTGCTACCTGCTGCTTCCGGCAACCCTGGCCGTAGCAAACAAGCTCAACCGAAGGCGGACCGTAATCGCTATGATGATTCTATGCCTTGCACCTGTAGCCGCATGGGGCGGATTGTTCGCTTCGCTGGGGGCGCCGGAGTCCCTGACACAGTTTTTTCATACGTTCCCCCCCATTCGTTATTTCGAATTCGCTCAAGGGGTTCTCATGGGCAAACTTTTCCAGCTGAAAAAGAAGACCGCACACACTCCGCACCTGCTCCGGACAATCGGGACCGACTGTCTGGTTGTCTCCACCCTCGTCCTGATATTCGTGAACACCGGTCCGTTTTTCCGACAAACGACGTCGGGATGGTGGTTTTCATACCATCTCTATGTTATTCCGCTTTTCATGCTGCTACTGTACGGACTCGCTCGCGAGGAAGGAATCGCCGCCGCATTCTTCGGACTGCCCTTCATTCGCCGACTGGGCCAAAGCAGCTTCTATCCGTACCTGCTCCATATTCCGGTAGCATCCTGGCTCTGCTTCGTGCTCGGAAGAGCGTTCGGGTACAAGACCTTTCTGCACTCTCCCGTAAATGTGTTCTCGCTTGTAATAACGCTGTATGCAGGCAGTGCGGTATGGTGGAATTTGGTGAGAAAGAAACGGCGCAGGGCATACAGGGTTTGAGATTTGGAGTCCGGGGTTCGACAGGTTGCGGGTCACCGGAATTCTACCATCCGGCCGCAGGCCCGAAAACTGTTCCGGCACTGAAATACCCAAATGAACGAAGCCGACGTGCCAAAGTCTGTTTTTCCCGCTCCGCCGGCTTAGCCCAGGGTTCACGGTCGAGATCGTGCAACAGCTTACGCAGAATGCCGTGAGTCGGCTGCGAAACTTGGGTTAGTTGGGATCGCCCGTGCTCCCGTGCCGCGGGAGCACGGGCTGTAATCTCGACAGGATGGAACGAATCACCTATTCGAAATCCACGACAAATTCCCGGTCGTCATTGAGAGAAACCAGGACCCGTTCCATGCATTCGTCCCCACCACCGATTCGAGCCAGAAGTTCGCGGGAGATCTTTGGAAGGAGCGTCCTCCCGATTGTAGCGTCGAGCAATCGTGCTCCGGCTTCAACCGCAGTGCATTGACCGGCAAGATATGACGCGACCTCGTCGGTCCACTCGAGTCGTGCTCCATGGGTGGCTTCGAGACGCCGACGAATCTTGTCCAGTTTCATGCCGACAATTCTTACGAGAACATCCTCAGACAACGGTCGAAACGGAAGAATTCGGGCACGCCCCAGGAGAGCGGGTTGGAAATGGGCGCTGAGTCGCGGACGTATCGATTCGATGATTTCGTCTATAT
>CAZEMW010000552.1:0-3232 GCA_964513105.1 uncultured Fibrobacterota bacterium | reverse complement strand
GCTTTTGGATGCGGCCCGAACAATGGGGGCAGGATTACGTCAGCGGTTGCGGCACATCGTGGTTCCCCTGATCCTTCCGTCAATTTCAGCCGTGGTACTGCTTCGGTCCATTGAGATGTGGAAAGAGTTCATTTTCCCGTTCGTGCTGGCCGGAAAGTATGACCTTCTTGGTACCCTGATTGAGTCTTTATACAATAACTGGGGACGTTCCCATGAAGCCGCGGTGGTAGCTCTCATTCTGGTGGCGTGCATACTTGTGGGGGCTCTGGTGTTCACCTTTCTGCTGGAAACGCTACGACGGAGACTCCTGCGAGGATGGGGGCCCGCTTCGTGAAAAAGTATAGACACGCACTTCCGGAAACCAGGGCGCGGCGACTTGTGATTATGACCGGGGCCGTACTTGCCGTTTCCCTGGTCGTGATTCCGCTGTATCTTCTGCTGAAATACTCGATTAGTGGACCCGAAAGCATCAATACCGGGGGAGCACCGATTCCACTCTGGCCTCATGATCCGACACTTCGTAATTACATGTATCTATTCTCGGATGGAGAGTTCTACGGAGTGGTCTGGAACAGCATCATCATCGCTTCCGCAACGGTCGCGCTTTCTCTCTGTCTCGGTGTTCCGGCCTCCTACGTGCTTGGAAGAGTGTCGCTGCCGGGAAAAAAGCTGTTTCTGCTGTTGCTTGTTTCGGTTCGTTTGTTCCCCGATATTGCCGCCGTCATTCCCGTGACGGAGCTATTCATCAAGATTGAGGCCCAGAACACCTATTGGGGAGTGATTCTGGCCCATACGCTTCTTTCTCTGCCCTACGTCATATTCATTGGGACGAGCGCGTTCGAGACCATACCGCGAGATCTGGAAGAGCAATCCCGGGTAATGGGAGCAAACATGTTCCAGACGTTCTTTCTTGTGTTATTGCCCCTGGCGGTACCCGGCTTAATAGCGGCTGCAATCTACACGTTTCTGCTCTCGTGGGATGAGTTCATTTTTGCCTATTTTTTGCTCGGACTGGGAAAGATATCGACTTTGACTCTATATCTCAATCAGAAACTCGCCTTTGCTCCACCACAGAACATTCTGGCTACCATCTCCGTCTGTCTAAGTGTACCGGTAATAATCTTTGCGCTTCTCGTTCAGAAATATATGACTGCAGGGATTACCGAGGGGTCGGTGAAGTAGTGTCTGTCCGGAAACCTTCGAAAATCCCGATTTCAATCGGGAAGGTGCCCGTTTTCGGCCAGGGGGGGTCATCTTCCCGAAGTTAATTCGGGACTCGATGAACGGGGTTCTCGGACAGGCACTAAATAGATGCTTGATTAAAGGAGCACTGCTGCTGTTTGGTCTGGGGCTGAACAGAGAATTGTCTCAAGAAAGTTTGATGAAGACCTGTAGACCAATGCTGTTGCGGGAAGGGTATCGATTTGGGACACGTACTTCTAAATCTTGAGTTTCCGGACGTAGAGGATCGGGGGATTGCATGAGTGGTCTGCTGTTGCGCGGAATATGCAAACGGTTTGGTACGCATTCTGTGATCGATCACCTGGATCTGGAGATCGCTACCGGATCTTTCGTGACCCTCCTTGGCCCATCGGGGTGCGGCAAGACGACTCTTCTGCGAATGATCGCGGGGCTTGAGACGCTGGATGAGGGGGATCTGTTTATCGGTGGGAAACGATGCAACGGCGTTCCGGCACAAAACCGAAGAATCGCGATGGTATTTCAGAGCTATGCCCTGTTCCCTCATATGAGCGTAAGAGACAACATATTATTCGGCATGCGTATCAAGAAGGCGGAACATCATGAAATGTTCGATAAATTACACTGGGTTCTACCGATGCTTGGCCTGGAGGGACTTGAAAAACGCCTTCCGCGCGAAATCTCCGGCGGACAGCGTCAGCGCGTTGCGCTCGCGCGGGCACTGGTGCTCGATCCCGATGTATTGCTCCTTGATGAACCGTTAAGCAATCTGGATGCCGCACTCAGAGACGCGGCTATGGAAGAACTGAAACGAATTCATCGTCGGGTTGGAAAAACAATTGTCTATGTTACCCACAATCAGGCCGAAGCGATGACCATGAGTGATCGGATAGCCATTCTGAACAAAGGGAAACTGGAACAGTATCATACCCCCAGGACGGTATACGATTACCCCGGAACCACGTTCGCCGCCGAATTCATCGGTAGTCCGGCAATAAATCTTCTGGAAGGTGAAGTGGTACGCAGATCCGACGATCTGGGGATACAGACGCCCGTAGGATTTATTCTATTAGAAAAAGAACGAACCGACGAGTTGAAGGCAATGATCGGCAGCAATGCTATTGTGGGAATACGGCCCCAGAACATTACGCTTCAGAGCCACATCACCTCTCGACGGTACTCGGATACCCCCGTTGAGCTGGTTGTCGATCTGGTAGAGATTAGGGGAGATCGAAGTGTGGTGGTAGGAAAAGCCGAAAATGGTACTCCGCTTCGGTTCATGGTGGCACGGGACGAGGAAGTCACGATAGAATCTAGAGTGCGGGTTATCGTCGACGGCAGAAAAGTTCACATATTCGACGCTCAAAACAAAAAGAACCTTTTCTTAGAGTAGAGATTTCTGTATTATGAGTGGTATACCGACGAGCTTTCCCGCGAAAATCGGCTGGGTCGTGTGTCTCATTGGCTGTCTGGGATGCTTTCAAGAAACCGATGAACAGATTCGAACTAAGCTTACGGTGATTCTGAAAGACGATCTCGTCGCAATTATGGAAGGGATCGAGCCTGAAAGCTTGCGGGAGAATCCGCGATATGAGATAGTAGAATATCAGAGGTTTGATAAGGGACCCTATACCCGAAAAGCTGTGGTTCACTTCTTTTTTCTTGAGAGTATACAGGCACGGATTGTTCGTAAATACCGCTACAAGGCCGCGGAAGGCAAATGGGAGCGGTACTTCAACGAGTACAAGTTCTTCAATGACTCGACAAAGGCTTAAATCTCGGATTACCTTTGTTGTCCAATGGTGTTTTCTGCTCTTGCTTCCAGTCCGGACCACGGGCGAGGAGCTTCCCCAGGACATGCATCAGTGGGCGATCGCTGCAATTGAACACGTGTTTAAGGAAGATTTCAGACATGCCGAAGTTGAGGCGAAACGAATAATTCGCAAGTATCCCTCGCATCCCGCCGGTTATTTCTTTCTGGCCGCCGTACTCGACTACCACATGGCCTACCTGCAATCGAACACATTCGAGG